>JBDTIR010000684.1:0-6092 GCA_039936275.1 Isosphaeraceae bacterium
CCCCGCTCAATCGCAAGGCCCGCCGTGCTCACGACAAGGCCGCCCGCAAGCGCCAGTCAGTTGCCTGATGATTGTGACGTTTAACGGCTCTTTGACAATTCAATCGTAATACGTCCTCGAAACCAAGGGACCGTTGCGCGCTGAGGTAACTCACCCAACGCAGAATCCTTCCCAGATTCCCGATCGAATGCATGGTAATCGATGTAGGGCGGCCGTCCCGGCTGCATTCTGGTGTTGGGATTGCGGCTGAGACGGCCGCCCTACACCGAGGGGCGCCCCAGAACCTTGCCGCGCCGAGCGAACCCACCTGCCATTTTGGCAGTCGCGATGGCTTCACTGCCCACTGCGCCGAACGAAGCCACCTGCCATTTTGGCAGTCAGGCCGAGGAGGCACCCATTCCATCCATTAGCTCCGCTCAAAAAACTCCGGTGTCCGCTCTTTCGAACATCAAGGCGCGCCGTTATCGATGGTGTAGAATAGACGATCTGGTACGCGGAGACGATCCGTCGGTCTTCCCTTGAAACTCGGGTGGGACTCATGGCCTCAAAACACAAGAGGAAGGCCGCGCAACCAAGCAGCCAGACGGGCGATCCACTTCGAATGGCGGCCGAGCGTCTGATTGGCAAAGGGCAGTTCAAAGATGCGGTCAAGGAAGCCAAGCTCTGCTATCGGAAGACGAGCACCGAGGAAAACCACCACTTGCTGGAACAGGCGTACTTTCTCAGGGCTCAGCAGCTCTATCAAGGGCGCATGCAGGCGTCTGCTCAGGAAGTCGCCCAGCACTTGCTCGAATTCGGCGTCACCGATCCCGCCCTGATCGAGCCCGCCGCCCATTTGTTGCAGGCCCTGGGGATGTCCAGGGCGGCATTGGGGCTCCACGACCGGCTTGACTCTCCCGAAGCCAAGGCCAGGCTCTTGACGGGTGCTGCCGATCAGGCGGTTCTTCATCCTGAGCACGCCCGGGCGATCTCGCCGGAACTTCGCCAGGGGGCGCTCCAGGTCCGCGCGGCGCTCGACGCCCTGGAAGCCGGCGACCAGGAATCGGCCTTGAACGTGCTGCGCGACATTGCCCGAGGTTCGCCCTTCAGCGACTGGAAACTGTTCGTGCGCGGCCTGGCCGCGAACTACCGGCACGAGGCCGAAGAAACCAAGGGCAACTGGGACCGGCTCGATCCCCAGCGCGTGGCCGCCAAGATTGCTCGTGGCGTTCAAGCCCTGAATCGTTCCGCACCGTTGGACTCCGCGAAGCCAGACGGCGAACCTGACCTCAGCGCGCTGGAAACCGTCGTGTTCGGTGAGCCGATCCTGGGAACGCTCCGCCAGCTCGGCGAGTTCATAAACCAGGAGAAGTGGACCCAGGCCGTCCGGCTGCTCGGCCCGCTTCGATCGAGGCTCAACAGCGTGGACCCCGCCCTGTCCGAGCGGCTCACGCGGGTCCTGTACGCCTCCTTGATCCAAGCGGCTCAATCGCTTGATTTCAAGGAGGCGCACACCTTGGTCGGCACCTTCATCCGGCTGGCCGAGCCCTTGGCGATCGATCCTCGCTGGAATCGCCTCTGGGCCTTAATCTGGGAAGGCCCCCAGGCCGGACCCAACGGCGCGAAGGAATTCTGGCGGATCTATCTTGACGACCTCAAGACCTTGCCCGTGCTCACCGCCGAGCGCCGTGTCTTGGCCCAGGTTCTGGTCTGCATGCATCTCGCTAGGCAATATTTGGAGGACGCGAAGGCCTTCGAAGACCTCCCCTTCGGTCGACACACAGGGAAGAAGGTCGATGAGGAACTCAAGGAACTGCGAGATCAGGCCGTCGCTTGGCTGGAGCAGGCCCTGAAACTCGACCCCCGCCAGCTTGAGCCTTATCTGGCCTTGCAAGATGCTTATCGCGATTGGGACCAGCCGGATCAGGTCGTGGAGACCGACCAACGCCTGGTGCTCGCCTGTCCCGAAAACTTTGAAACGCTTGTCTTCCTGGCGAGATACCACACCAGACGGGACGAGCCCGCCCTCGCCCTGGAATACGCCCAGAGGGCCCGGCGGCTCCGCCCGCTCGACGATCTGGTCAAGAGTCTGGAATCCAGCGCCCATATCTCGCTGGCCCGCCATCATGCGCTCAAGAAGCGTTGGGCCGAAGGGCGGGCCGAATTCGCATCGGCTGAAGAATTGGAACCCGAACAGAGCCGAGACCCTCGATGCCTCGCCCGCAAGGCCGTCTTCGAACTCAAAGCCGGGCAGACCGAGCCGGCCGAGGCCTGGATTCGTGAGGCCGAAGCGCTCCTGGTCGAACCAACCTTGCTCTGGTTCGCGCTCCTGATCGAAGCGATTCGCTACAAGCTGCCGAAGCCGCATCGCGATCGGTTCGCCGGACTCTTCCAGGACGCCTTGAAGAAGAAGGCCCGCGGTGAGACGGCCGGGGCCCTGGCGGAACTGGCCAATGCCTACCAGGTCGGCCAGGTCGAATACTCTGGCCGCAAGACGCACCTCAAGCAGGTCGTTGATTATCTGCGTCGGACCACGCGGATCAAGTATCTCCGCCCCGACCTGATTCACGTCTGCGGCCTCTTGAAGGAACTTCCCAAGGAACGCGCCTTGCTGGAAACCCTGACCAAACGTGGCCTGAAGCTCTTCCCCGGCGTGCCCTATTTCCTCTGGATAAACGCGATCCTGGAACTGGACAAAGGACTTTATCAGGGCAAGGTTGATCTTGCCGGCAAGCAGCTCCGGAAGGCCCTGACCCTGGCCGAGGCGTCGAGCGAACCGCTTGATCTCGCGCTCGTGCCGAAGATCAAGGAAGGTCTGGCTCTGTACGACGACCTCACGTCAAATCCCCTGGGCATGGGGTTCCCCTTCTTCGGCGGCGATCCCAAGTCGTCCGGCGCGGCGACGTTCTTCCGCATGATGGAAGATATGTATAACGAGTTGGATGGGGATTTCGATGATGATTTTGATGACGACCCCGATTTCGATCCGGAGTTCGACGAATCCCCCAGACCCAAACCGCCCGCGCGCCGGGGTCGGAAACAGAAGTAAGTTAAGCGAGGTGACGCTGATATGACCGAGCCCCACAACGTCCTCGGATTGTCTCCTCACGCTGACGAGGAGACCATTCGCAAACGCTACCTGGAACTGGTCCGCGAGTTCCCGCCCGACCGCGCCCCCGAACGGTTCGCGGCCATTCGCGCGGCCTACGACCAGGTCCGAGACCCCAGCCTCCAGCTCCAGATCCAACTGTTCGAGCCCGAGACCGACGACTCGCTCGATGCGATCGCCGACGACCTTCGCGCCCGGCTCCGGCAACGCATGATTCCCACCAGCGTCCTGCTCTCGCTGGCCGAACCATCATGAGAAATAATGAGGATATGATCGATAATAATAATGTTGATCTTCTGCTCGACCGGTTTCGCCAGTGGCTCCAGCAGGCCCGGGCCGACGCCGAAGCGCTGGATCAACAAGGGCCGGACTCAACCCTTGGCGACGCCGACGGGGAGGAGGTGGGCCTTTATGCCTTGATTGAGGAGTTCACGGCGGTTCGCCAGGAGTTGAAGCTTCAGACCAAGAGCACGCGCGGGCTCCAAGGCCAGGCCGAGTTGCTCTTGCCCGCCTTGCAACAGGCGATCGACCAGTTTCGGGCGGTCGAGCCGAAGGAAGCCCAGGCGGCCTGGACCGCTGGCAAGTCATTGGCCGAGTCTCTGGCCGTCCTTGACGAGGCCCTCGACCGTGGCCGCGACGAGTTGGAGAAGGCCCGCCATCGGCTCGTTGAAGAACCAGGGCAGGCCCTCGCATCGGCCCTCGACGACCTGTATGCTCGGCGGGGCTGGCTCTGGCGACGCCTGGTCCGCTCTTACCATGAACGGGCATTGGAGTTAGTTCGTGGTCAAGGGCTTGAAGCGCGTCGCGGCCTGTTCGCCGCCTTGCTCGAAGGCTACGCCTTGATCCAGAGCCGGCTCCGACGCGCCTTGACCGCCGAGCAGATTGAGCGGATCGACTGTCTGGGCAGGCCGGTTGACCCCGACTTGATGATCGTGATTGAAGCCGTGGACGACTCCGATCAACCACCAGGTCATGTGGTCGGCGAACTCCGCAGAGGCTACACCTGGCGCGGTCGGGTGCTCCGGTTCGCCGAGGTCCGGGCCTCAAGGTCTCCCTCGCCGTCGTGGACGTTTCAGCCTGATGAGGCTTGAGAATCGTAAGGAGTGGTCATTGGAAATCATCATTGGAATTGACCTGGGGACGACCAACAGCGAGGTCGCCATCGTGCGCGACGGCCGCCCGGTCGTCTTGACCGGCGAGGACGGCGACCCGATCCTCCCCTCGGTGGTCGGCCTCGATCCCCAAGGGCGGTTGCTCGTCGGCCGATCGGCGCGGAACCAGGCGGTGCTCGCTCCGGAACGGACGGTTCGCTCGATCAAGCGAATGATGGGTCAGGAAGGAACCGTCGCGCTGGGCGATCAGCAGTATTCGCCCCAGGAAATCTCGGCGATCATCCTTCGGACCCTCAAGCAACGCGCTGAGCAGGCCCTGGGCGAGCCAGTGCGCAAGGCCGTGATTACCGTGCCCGCCCTGTTCACCGAAGGCCAGCGTCAGGCGACCCGAGAGGCCGGAGAACTGGCCGGCCTGGAGGTCGTCCGGATCATCAATGAGCCGACCGCCGCGGTGCTCACCTATGATCCTCATCCGCCCGAACGCGAGCGGCTTTTGGTCTACGATCTCGGCGGCGGCACCTTCGACGTCTCGATCGTCCAGGTCGAGGACGGCGTGGTTGAGGTCCTCACCAGCCACGGCGACACCAAGCTCGGCGGCGACGACTTTGACCAGTTGCTCCTGGACTGGGTCTGCGACCAGTTTCAGAAGACCCACGGCCTCGACCTGCGCGAGTCCAGCATCGCCAAGAGCCGGGTCTTGCGCGCCGTTGAAGACGCGAAAAAGGCGCTTTCATCTGAGGCTATCGTGAAACTTGAAGAAGAGTTCATCGCCGAGCGCGAGGGCGTCCCCTTGCACCTGACGATGGAGATTGAGCGAGGCGACTTTGAAACCCTGATTGAGCCCTTGCTCACCCGGACCTTGAACGCGGTCGACCGGGCGCTCGACGACGCCGACCTGAACGCCGACCAGATTGATAAGGTCGTCCTGGTCGGAGGCGCGACCCGCACCCCCCTGGTTCATCACCTGCTGGAAGAGCGCCTCGGCCGCCCGGTGCATGCCGAGATCGAGCCCGATCTGGCCGTGGCGATGGGCGCCGCCGTGCAAGGAGGGCTGATCGCCGGGATCGACGTCGGTCCCGTCCTGGTGGACATCACCCCGCACACCCTGGGCATCGAGGCGCTCGGCGACGTCAACGGCTACCGTTCGCACTATGCCTTTGCCCCGATCATCGACCGCAACACCCCGTTGCCCGCCATGCGCACCGAGATCTTCTCCACCGTCGCCGACGGCCAGGCGGCGGCCCAGATCCGCGTCTTTCAAGGGGACGACGACGATACCCGCTACAATACCCTGGTCGGCGAGTTCCTGATTGACGGCCTGGCCGACGTCGATGCCGGCAACCAGATCGTGGTGCGGCTGGACCTTGATCTCAACGGCATTCTCAAAGTCACCGCCACCGAACGCAAGACCGGCCTTGCCCGCCATGTGGTGATCGACAACGCCATGGAACGGTTTCGAGACCTCCAGCGCACCGACGCCGTGGACCGCCTGGACGCGGTCTTTGACACGGCCGAGGACCGCTCCGACGACCTTCCCGACCCGTTCTCGGCCGAGCCTCTCGCCATCGCCGGCTCACTCGCGGACCCCGACCCGGACGACCTTTCGCCCACGCTTCACCAGGCAATCCAGACCGCCGAGTCCTTGATCGACAAGGCCGAGCACGTCTTGCCCAGGGCGAACACCGAGGACGCCGCCGAACTCAAGGCCATGCTCGTTGATCTTCGCGCGGCCCTGGCTCGCCGCTCGACGGACGACCTGGAACGGATCTCGGCCGAGGTCGAAGACCTCGTCTTCTATCTCGAAGACTCCTGACCCACGGACCCCGACTCATGGACCGCCCCGACCCCGACACCGTCCGCTGCCCGGCTTGCCGCGCCCTGCAGGACTGGTC
>JBDTIR010000685.1:0-6959 GCA_039936275.1 Isosphaeraceae bacterium
CCTTCGGTGCGTACCGACCTGGACCACGCGGTCCGTGTCTCTGGCCGTCTTGACCATCGCCCGCCCTTCATTCAAGGTATGGCTGACCGGCTTCTCGACATAAACATGGGCCCCGGCCTTCATCGCCGCGATGGCGATCAGGGGGTGCCAGTGGTCTGGTGTTGCTACAATGACGATCTCGGGCTTCTCTTTGTCCAGCAGCTCGCGGAAGTCGGCATAAAGTTTGGGCGTGTCGGTGGTGAGTTTGCCGACCTCTCCTTGGCAGATCTCGACCTGATTTCGGTCCACGTCGCAGAGCCCGACGACCTGGCACTCGCCCGAACGAACGGCCTCCCGGAGGATGTTCGTGCCCCACCAGCCGCTGCCCACCAGGGCGGTCCGATAGGTTTTGCCAGCCTTCGACGCCGCACGCACGGCCGGGACGGCCAGAGTCGCGCCGGCGGCGACCGACGCCTTGACGAACTCGCGGCGGTTGATCGACATGATAGGATTTCCCCAAATCGGAGTCATTGAGTTTGGATCCCGGATGTACGAACTTACCCCGATCCCAAGGTCCGATGCAACGACCCAGCCACTTCGGGACGGTCGCGCGGGGTGGTCCGGGTTCGGCACCGGGGTTGCGGCATCCGGTTGGATGGTCTGTCCCGAAGTGATGGAATCCGGTTCGCGTAGAATTACGAGGTGATCTTTCGTGCAGGGTGATATTGATCGAGGCTCCAGGCATCCGGAAATCGAGACCGACGCCAGGCCGTTCCTGGAATGGGACTGGCCGAGCGGCTGGCGTCCGTCCCTGGGTGCCTGGCCCGACGAGGACGGCACGCGGTTTCGGGTCTGGGCCCCCGAGCGGACGACCGTCGAGGTGGTCCTTGATGGCCTCGACTCGGGGGTCCCCCTGGAACGCTATCCTGACGGCACCTTTGGCGGCTGCTTGCCTGGCGTCGAGGCCGGCGCTCGCTATAAATACCGGCTCGACGGCGGTGATTCATTCCCCGACCCCGCCTCAAGGTTCCAGCCCGAGGGGGTCCACGGACCTTCCGAGGTCATCGACCCGTCCCAGTTCCGCTGGACCGACAATGACTGGACGGGTGTGGCTCACAGGGACCTGGTTCTCTATGAACTGCACGCCGGCACCTTCACGCCAGAAGGAACGTTTACCGGCGTGATCGAGCAGTTGCTAGAGCTGGTCGCCCTGGGCGTGACGGGAATTGAGCTGATGCCGGTGGCCGACTTCCCGGGCCAGCGCAACTGGGGCTACGACGGCGTGTGCCTGTTCGCGCCGGCGCGGTGTTACGGCCGCCCCGACGACCTCCGACGGCTGGTTGACGAGGCCCACCGCCACGGCCTGGCCGTCCTGCTCGACGTGGTCTATAACCACTTTGGCCCCGAAGGAAGCTACGCGCCCCAGTTCAGCCCCTATTACTTCAGCGACCGCCACGTCAACCCCTGGGGACGCGGGCTCAACTTCGACGGCCCGCAGAGCGGCATGGTCCGCGAGTTCTTCATCGAGAATGCACAGCACTGGATCCACGAATACCACCTTGACGGCCTACGGCTCGACGCCACCCACGCCATCCTTGACGAAAGCTCACGTCACTTCATCACCGACCTGACCTCCCGCGTCCGCCAGTCGGTCACCGGCAGACGCATCCAGTTGATCGCCGAGGACCATCGCAACCTGGTTCACATGGTCAAGGGGGAAGGGGAAGGGGGCTGGGGCCTCAACGGCGTCTGGGCCGACGACTTTCATCACAAGGTGCGCGTCAGCTTGGCTGGTGACAACCAGGGGTACTACCTCGACTACAACGGTTCGATGCCCGAACTGGCCGAGATCCTCAATCAAGGATGGCACTTCACCGGCCAGTTCTCCAAGGTCCTTCAGCAGCACCGAGGGACCGACCCGAGGGGCATTCCGCCTCGCCGGTTTGTCTTCTGTATCCAGAACCATGACCAGATCGGCAATCGCGCCCTGGGTGAGCGGCTGCATCATCAGATCGACCTGGCGGCCTACCGAGCCGCGAGCGTCTTGATGCTCTGCGCCCCGGCGACCCCATTGTTGTTCATGGGTCAGGAGTGGGGAGCAAGTACGCCTTTCCTTTTCTTCACCGACCACCCCGAGCCGCTCGGCGCCTTGGTGCGTGAAGGCCGACGCAACGAGTTCCGTCACTTCGCCCTGTTCGCCGATCCCGAGGCCCGCTTCTCGATTCCCGACCCCCAGGCCGACTCGACCTTCACCAACAGCCGGCTTGACTGGCGGGAACGCACGCGAGAGCCGCACGCCTCCACCTTGCGGCTTTACCAGGCTCTCTTGGCCTTGCGCCGCACCGAACCGGCCGTGCGCTACGCACAGCCAGGCACCTTCGTGGCATTCGCGCTCTCGGGCACCACCTTGCTGCTCAGGCAAGACGGCGACGTCGCCCCTTCGCTGCTGGCGATCATCCAGATGGACGGCGAAGCCGAGGCCAGGCTCGAAGGCCACCCCGCCTTGCATGGTCTCGACACCTCGCGCTGCCAGCTTGTTTTGACCACCGAAGACCCACCCTTCGCCCCTGACCCGTGTCCGCCATCGGTGGACCTGAGCGGCAAGGCCCCTGTGATCCGCTTCGTCCGCCCCTCGGCCGTCCTGCTGCACGCCTGGCCCTTGCCGGACCAGCCCGTTGAGCCGAAGACCGGATAACGACGGTCATCAAAGAATCGGCATGTTGAACCGACCGACCTGTTGAGTTCCGCCTTTCCTCGATCATAATGGCAAGACCCTCTGGGCCGTTGGCGTCCGCAATCGATCAAAGGAGTCTCACAAATGTTACCCGTCATCAACCTGTCGGGAGGATGGAACTCCCTGCTGATCGACGAGGCCCGGGCAACGCTCGAGCGGGACGTCCTCCCTGTGTTCCTCCTGCGCCAGCGTTGGTTCGCCGGCAAGGCCAGAGACCTCGACGCCGTCCGCGTCATCGACGCCACCGTGCCAGGCAGCTTTCCGGGGGACTCCGCCTTGGTCTTGATCGAGGCGGCCTTTCGCGACGGCGGCACCGATACCTATCTGGTGCCCTTGAGCCTGAGTTCAGGAGTCGAGACCGAGACAGGCCAGGCCCTCGCCCGGATCGAAGGGCCGGAAGGCCCCTCGGTCCTGCGCGACGGCTTGACCGATGACGCCTTGTGCGCGGCCCTGCTGTACGCGATCGAGTCGGGTCGGGAGATCACGACCGGCCTGGGCCGCATCAGGGCCACGTCAACCTCGGCCTACACCGAGGCCAGAGGCCCCGGCACCGTCACCGACCACATCAAACGCGGGTCTGCCGAACAGAGCAACACCAACATCTTGTTCGCCGACCGCCTGATCCTCAAGGTCTTCCGACGCCTGGAGCCCGGGCTCAATCCCGACCTGGAGATCGGCCGGTTCCTCACCCGTGGAGGTCGATTCGACCGCGTTCCCAAGACGGCCGGCTCGATCGAGTACGACCGCCCGGGGGCCGAGCCGATCACGCTCGCCATGCTTCAAAGGCTGGTCCCCAACCAGGGGACGGGCTGGGAACACGCCCTCGAAGGTCTGCGGGACTACCTGGGACAGGCCGTCGGCCCCCTTGACATGCCGGGGTTGGGCGAGACCGACGGACGGCCCTTGTCGGCACTCGCTCTGACCGATCCGCCGTCCGTCGTCGCCCAGGCGATAGGAGACTCGCTGCGCGAGGCCGCCCTGCTCGGCAGGCGAACCGCCGAGCTCCATCGGGCCCTGGCAAGCGACCCTGATGATCCGAAGTTCGCCCCGGAACCCTTGACAAAGGCCGACCTCGCAACCCTGGCAAGCGACGTCCGCGCCCAGGTCGAGGCCGCCTTGAACGCCCTGCGGTCCAACCTTGACCGTCTCGACGACGCCAACGCCAGGCAAGGCCGCCAGGTTCTCGACCAGGCGCCCGGTTTGCTGGCCTTGCTCGACCGGCTCCCCGATCTGGACCAGGCAGGGGTCAAGGTCCGTTGCCACGGAGACTACCACCTTGGCCAGGTCCTCTGGACCGGCGACGACTACGTTATCCTCGACTTCGAAGGCGAGCCGGCCCGCCCCTTGGCCAAACGAACGGAGAAGCAATCGCCGATCAAGGACGTGGTGGGCATGATCCGCTCGTTCGACTACGCCGCGTTCGCCGCCCTCTTCGATGCAACCAAAGGGCTCCCCGACGAGCTCGAACGGCTGACCCCCAGGACGCGAGCCTGGCGGACCTGGACCTCTGCCGCATTCTTACGCGAATACCTCAACACCATCGCCGACGCCTCGCTCTTGCCGACCGACCCGGCCGCCTTGACGCCCTTGCTGCACGCCTTCACGCTGGACAAGGCCCTTTACGAACTGCTCTACGAGCTGAACAATCGCCCAAGCTGGGTCCGCATCCCCTTGCAAGGAATCGCGGCCTTGATCGAGCCAATGAACCCCGGCCCCAAAGGTCAGGAACGAGGACAAACACTGTGACCAAGCCATTCCTGAGCGACTTCGACCTCCACTTGCTCAGCGAGGGGACGCTCGATCGGATCTATGAGAAGCTCGGGGCGCACGTCGTCCGCCGCGACGGCGAGGCCGGCACCCACTTCGCCGTCTGGGCCCCCGCCGCGCGTGAGGTCTCGGTCGTCGGAGACTTCAACGGCTGGAACCCGGACGCAGCCCGCATGGAACGGCTCGGACCATCAGGAGCCTGGGCGGTCTTCATACCCAACATCGGCCAAGGGGCCACATACAAATACTCGATTCTGCCTCCGGACAATGATCGCCGCCTTGAGAAGTCCGACCCCTACGCCTTCGCCGCCGAAGTCTCGCCGCGCAACGCTTCGAAGGTCTGGGACCTTGCCGGCCACGACTGGGGCGACACCGACTGGATGGCCAGGCGTGCCGGACACAACCGGCTCGACGCCCCGATCGCCATCTACGAGGTCCACCTCGGCTCCTGGAGGCGCGTTCCCGAGCAAGGCAACCGGCCGCTCTCGTACCGAGAGGCCGCCCCGCTTCTGGCCGATCACGCCGCCGAGATGGGCTTCACCCACGTCGAGCTGATGCCCGTCGCCGAGTATCCGCTCGATAAGTCGTGGGGATACCAGCTCACCGGCTACTACGCCGCAACCAGCCGGTTCGGCACCCCGCAAGAACTTATGTTTCTGATCGACACGCTTCACCAACGCGGCCTCGGCGTGATCATGGATTTCGTCCCCGCCCACTTCGCCACCGACCCCCACGGCCTGGGCCTCTTCGACGGCACCCACATCTATGAGCCCGCCGACCCTCTTAGGATGATGATCGGCAAATGGGGATCATATAATTTTGATTATGCCAACCTCCATGTAGTCAACTTTCTGGTTGGCAACGCGCTCTTCTGGCTGGATCGGTATCATATCGACGCCCTGCGAGTCGACGGTATTGAGGCGATCCTTCACCTTGACTTCGGCAAAGGCGAGGGCGAATGGCGGCCGAACCGCTTCGGAGGGCGCGAGAACCTGGAGGCGATTGACTTCCTCCGCAAGCTCAACGACCGCGTTCATACCCAGTTCCCCGGCGTGATCACCATCGCCGAAGACCCAACCACCCACCCCAAGGTCACGCGCCCGGTCGCCGAGGGCGGCCTGGGCTTCGATCTCAAATGGGACCTTGGATGGGTCCACGACACCCTCGATCAGGTCATGACCCTCCCTCCTCCTCGACGCAAGGACGTCCATGACAAATTGACTTTCCGCATGGAGTACGCCGGGAAAGAGAATTACCTCTTGCCTCTCGGTCACGACGAGGTCGTCTACGGTAAAGGGTCGCTCCTGGGCAAAATGCCCGGTGACGACTGGCAGAAATTCGCCAATCTGCGGCTCCTTCTGGGATACATGTACACAATCCCTGGAAAGAAACTTCTGTTCATGGGCGGTGAGTTCGCCCAGTGGCGGGAGTGGAACTACAACGGCAGCCTGGACTGGCACCTTCTGGACGACCCTCGACACGCCGGCTTGAAGCGCTGGGTGCGCGACCTCAACACCCAGTACCGCGCCGAGTCCGCCCTGCACCAGGGGGATTGCGACCTGGCCTCGGGGTTCGCCTGGGTTGACGCCGACGACGTCGCGCAGAGCGTGCTTTGCTTCCTGCGCAAAGGGCGGGCAAGCGAAGACGTCGTTTTGGTCGTCTGCAATTTCACCGCGACCCCAAGGAAGAATTATCGGGTCGGAGTGCCTCGGGGCGGGCGCTGGGTCGAGGTGCTCAACGGCGACGCCCCACTCTACGGCGGCAGCGGTCAAGGGAACATGGGCAGCGTCGCCACCGCGCCAATCCCCTGGCACGGCCAGTCGAAATCGCTCAACCTGGTCCTCCCTCCCTTGTCGATCATCGCCTTGAAACCCACGCCCTGATATTATTGACAAGGAATTAACAATGTAATCATTCACAAAAAACTCGACAAGCAAACGGACATATAATTCATAACGGACAGCACTGCATGTAGGACGTGTGAAGCACGCCGCCTTTCATTCTCAAGCAGCGTGTTTCATGCGCCCTACAAGGCTGAGTTATTACATATAATAATCGAAATCGCGTTCCGTCTTAATCTTCCTTCTCACCCGGAAAATCTGGGCAGGGGAAATTCCGGGGTCGAGCTCGACGTAGTTCCTATCACCGTGCCAGAGGTATCGGGCGTCGCTGATCAGGTCGTGGACCTGATACGAGGCATTCGGGCCGGCGCCGATCCCGATGTCTTCCAGGGGCAAGGTCAGCCAGCCCGATCGGGTATGATACGGATCGAGATTGACGACCACGACAATGATGTCGGACAGGTCGGGCGTCGCCTTGCCATAGGCGATGATCGCGTCGTTGTCGATCGGGAAGAACTGCAAATTGCGGTCGGAATGGAGCGCCGGGTTCTCTCGACGGATCTCATTGACGCGGGCGATGTAGTCGCGCAGCGACCAGGGAACGTCAAGGTCCCAGTGGCGAACCTGATACTTCTCTG
>JBDTIR010000686.1:0-6278 GCA_039936275.1 Isosphaeraceae bacterium
GATAAGTCGCTTAGCCTGCTCGACACGGCCTGCTCTCGTGTAGCCATCGGCCAGGGGGCCACCCCGCCTGAGGTTGAGGATTGCACCCGTCGGATCGAGAGCCTGAATGTCGAGATCAAGATTCTCAACCGCGAAGGAGCCACCGGGGCCCGCCACGACGATCGCCTGACGGAATTGACCGAAGCCCTGGCCAACTCCGAAACCCGACTGACCGAACTCAATCAGCGCTGGGAGCAAGAACGAACCCTCGTCAACGAGATCCGGGCCCTCCGCGACCAGCTCGAAGCCAAGCACGCCGGACGCTCGGGACCAGGCAACGGCCTGCCTGCCGACCTGTCGCCCGAGGAGTTGCGCCTGCGCTCAGACCTGGAAGAGCGCAACGGACGCCTACGCCAGCTTCAAGGAGAAACCCCCTTGATGCAGGTCTGCGTTGACTCCCAGACCGTGGCCGCCGTGGTCTCCGGCTGGACCGGCGTTCCCGTCGGCAAGATGATGACCGATGAAATCAACACGGTCCTGAATCTCAAGGCCAAGCTGGAAGAGCGCGTGATCGGCCAGGCGCAGGGGCTCGACACCGTCAGTCAACGCATCTGGACCTCGCGCGCCGGCCTGACCGACCCCCGGCGACCGATCGGCGTATTCATGCTCATCGGCCCCAGTGGCGTCGGCAAGACCGAAACCGCGCTCGCCCTCGCCGATACGCTCTACGGCGGCGAACGCAATCTTATCGTGATCAACATGTCTGAGTACCAGGAAGCGCACACCGTTTCCAGCCTCAAAGGGTCGCCTCCAGGCTACATCGGTTACGGCGAGGGCGGCGTCTTGACCGAGGCCGTGCGCCGCAAGCCGTACAGCGTGGTCTTGCTCGACGAGGTTGAGAAGGCCCACCCCGACGTCATGGAACTGTTCTTCCAGGTCTTTGACAAGGGAACGCTCGAAGACGGCGAAGGTCGCGAGATCGACTTCAAGAACACGGTGATTCTCCTGACCTCGAACGTCGGCACCGACACCGTGATGAAGCTCTGCGCCGATCCCGAAACCGCTCCGGACGCCACCGCTCTGGCCGAGGCCCTCCGACCCGACCTGCTCAAGGTCTTCAAGCCCGCGTTCCTCGGCCGCCTGGCGATCGTCCCCTATTACCCGATCGGCGACGAGGTGATGAAGCAGATCATCAATCTCCAGCTCAGCCGGATCGGCCGTCGCTTGAAGGAGAACCACAAGGCCCAGTTCAGCTACAGCGACGACCTGATTCCCCAGATCGCCGGACGCTGCAAGGAGGTCGATAGCGGCGCTCGCAACGTGGACCACATCATCACACGTACCCTCTTGCCCGAAATGTCTCGAGAATTCCTCACCCGCATGGCCTCCGGCGAAGGGATCGGCCGGGTCCATATCGGAGTGGATGGCGAGGGGGGGTTCAAGTACGAGATCAGTTAAGCACTCTGTAATATGATCCGGACTGACCTCTTCGCTGCGTTGACGCCAGCCCATTTGTGTTCGGAATCCCGAGCCCGCCTGTTCCGAATTCGTCGGCCGGGTGGCCGTGGTTCGCTTGCGAACCACGGCCCAGGACGGACGGACAGGGAAAGCTACCTCGAAAGCCCGTGGTTCGCAAGCGAACCACAGCCACCCGGTCGTATCGAAGTGCCATCTGGGCTCATGGTTTCACTGACCATGAATGACCTCGATGACTCCGTCCTGAATCAGCTTTTGCACATCTGGAATCAGGTATTGAACACCTCCGCCGCCGGCCTGCCACTTGGCGTCGGTCAACGCGGGGGAGCCGTCCTTCAAGAGGGCGGGGGAGCCGTCCCCTTTGAGGATCGGCCGCTTGCCGCGAACGGTCCAGGTGTCGTTGATCTCGCTGGCCCTGGATTCGAGGGTCGGGACCGGCTCCTTGACTCGGAGGCGGACGAAATAGCGCTGGTCTGGCCCGGAGCCGGGGTTGATCCCCAGACGATCGGTCGCGGTGCCGGGCTTGGTGTAATATTCGCCGAAGGCGTATTGGCCGGGACGTTTCGGGTCGATCCGTCTGGCATAGGTGACAATCTCATCACCAGGCTTCAAAACCTTGGGCAAGACGTCCTTGGAGAAGTCGATCCCCTTGAGCGCGCCTTCGACCCCTTGAGGCGACTTTGAAGGCATTCGATCGCTCAAAAACTTCAAGGCCACGCTGACCCGTTGCTGAACTAATGGGGGTTCCTTCGCGCGGCCCAGACGGATGAGCCAATCCTCAACTGATTGTCCGAAAAACTGGGAGCGGGCCGCGCCTGGACCGACGATGCGTCCGGCCTGCTTCGCGCCGTGGTGCAGGATCAAGGCCACGAAGGTGGTGACTCCGATGGTGGAAACGGCGGTCGCCAGGTGGCCTGCGGCGCGATCCAGGTCGTCCTCGGTTTCGGCGTTGACGGCGATCGAGACGTAATCCTTGATCTCGCCAGCGATCTGGAAAATCTGCCAACCGATCGTCACGGCCCCGACGGCGAGTAAGATCAGGTCGATGATTTCGCCGACGCCGATCAGGTGGGAGGCGCCCCAGGCGGTGAGCACGCCCGCCGTGATCGCCAGGTTCTCCGGGCTGAACAAGGCGCTGAATTGCTCTCGCATCTCCTCGGGCAGCTTGTCCGTCGCCCGACGCGCGGCCTCCAGGAGTTTCCGACCACGGTCCCAGGAGCCGACGCCGGAGCGCCCCACCACAAAGGGCCTGGGCGTTGACGAGAGACAGAGCGTCCCATCCCGGACCTGAATCGGCCGGGTCGCCTGACAAACAGGGCCTGGAGTTCGCATGCCAGCCATTCGAAGGGTCTCTCTCGTGTCAACCGATCAACACCGTCGGAAATCCGAGCACGATCGTGCCGCCGTGGGCGGTCATATCGCCCATCCTGGCGGCGGGCAGGCTACAGATCAAGGTCGTGAAACTGCCCAGGGCGATCACATCGGGCGGGCCGACACAGACGGCCATATCGCTGACCCTCGCCGCGGGCAAGCCGCCGATCAGGACGGTAATCGCCCCTGGCGGCAAGATTGGCCCGCCAACGTGCGGGATGATGCCCGTCACCATCGGGCAAACATGCATATCTGTGATACGAGCAGCAGGCTGTCCCATTTGGAAATCACTCCCAGGTATCAAAGACGCGGGTCGTGGCAGACGTTCGCTGCGTGGTCCGATTGGAAACATCAGGGGCGGGCGTTGAAGGGTCATTCCAGCGGAGGTTCCCCTCAGCCACGTCGAGGCCCAGTTTAACGAACTGTCGGAATTTCTCAGGAGCTCGTTCCGGCTCAACCGACACGGCCGCCAGCAAGACCGCGCCGGCGACCCCTCGGCCGGTCAGGTCGTCCCCTGGCGGAACGTCGGGCAAATTGGCCGGGCCGAGACTGCCACCGCTCCAGAATGCGGCCATCGCGGCACAGCCGGCCGGCTCGCCAACCCCCGCCGCTTCGGCCGCAAGTCCAGCCTCGCGGCGGTTCTCTTCATTCGGCTCGGCCACCCAACGCTCGGTAGCGTCCAGGGCCGAGGCAACCGCTGGCGCAAGATCGCTGGCGACGGCTCGGACGCACTGGCAGGCCCACCAGACCGCCTCACGCTTGGGCAATGCATGGGCGATGAACCGCAAGGCGTCAGGGTCGAGCCCTTGCTCAAGGAGGAGCCCGAGAAACGCCCCCACCACGTTACCGTCAGTCGGCAACGCAAGGGCCTCTTCGCTGAGCGCGGCGTTCTGACTGATTTCGACGGTCGTGAGGGCCGCGACCTTGGAGAGAGCATCCACGTTCATGATCCAGCCTCAACGAAGTCAACACGCCTTTGTCGTCCGCAACGTCACTTACATTGCGTAACCCTCAACATTTTCTGAAAGACGTCCTGACTAATTAATCATCGTGATTCCGCCCTTGCACTGAAGCATGGCGTTGCCGTTAATCTGGGTCATCAGCCCATTGACCTGGGTCTGAACTTGTCCGTTGATCTTGATCATCATCCCAGCGATGGTCACGCCCGTCTGGTCAACCTTGATGGAACTCTGGCCAACCTTCAGAGTGATCGACTGCATGGCCTCGGTTGAGCTGGCGCCCAGGTTGAGCTTGGTCGTCTGGTTGCCCATTTTGATCGTCAATGTATCATTGCCCATGTCAATCAGGACCGTGCGGTTGCCGGTCTTGACCTCATGGGTGTCGTTGCCGGTATCGACGTAGACGGCGCGGTTGCCTTTCTTGATGGTGACGGTCTCGTTGCCGGTCTCGACGGTCTCGGTGCGGTTCTTATAGACGTCAATAGTCTGGCTGCCGTCGGACGCCTGGCTACAACCGACCTTGAGCGACTGGTTGTTGAAGATCTCGATCGACTGGTCCCCTTTGTCCTTCTTCTCAAAGCCGACCTTGAGCGTGTCGTTGTTCTCGACCACGCGATCGAAATTCTTCTCGGCGTGGAAATAGACCTGCTCGGAGTCTTTCTTGTCTTCGAACCGCAGTTCGTTGAAGTTCTCGGGGGTCCCTTTCAAGGTGCTGCGGCTCTTGATGCCGCTCTGGGTCTTGTTGTCGGGCAGAGTGTAAGGGGGCATCATGTCGGCGTTGTAGACGCTGCCGACGATGATCGGCCGATCGGGATCTCCTTCCTCGAAGGCGACGACGACCTCTTGACCGATCCTTGGAATATGAATGGCGCCCCATTGCTTGCCGGCCCAGGGGGTGCCGACCCGGACCCAGCACGAGCTGCTGGAGTCGTTCTTACCTTCACGATCCCAGTGAAACTGGACCTTCACCCGGCTGTACTTGTCCGTGAAAATCTCCTCGCCGGCCGGGCCGACAACCACGGCGGTCTGCGTCCCCTGGACGAACGGCTTGGGGGTCGATCGGGTCGGCCGGAACGGCAAGGCGGAGGGGATGCAGGTGAAGCTGTTCTGATACGTGATCTCGCTGCCCATATTAGAGCGGTAGTCACCCGCGAGCTGCGCGTCGTGCTGGACGCCGGTCAGCACATACGCGCCGTCGGCGTTGAAATGCTTCGAAAGGGTGAACTTATGACCAGAGGCAAGGTATCGGCACATCCCTGAACCACGGATCTCCAGGCCGGGCATGGCTTCAGATTGCATCCGGAGCCCCACTGTCCGGGCGTTGTCGTCGAAGATCTTTTGCAAGTCGGCCGGTTGCGCGCCGCCGCCAGAGTCGATGCCGTCGAACCGCTGAGCGTACTCGCCCGGATAATCGTACAATTCCAGCTTCTCGTTGGCGCCGATCTTCAACTTATGATTCACCGTGCCTACCTGCACGCTGTCCTGGACGACCTGTGACGCCTCCAGGTGCTTGTGGGGTAATTCAAACGAGTGATCCCAGAGCGTGTACTTGCCGGGCCGTAACTCCTGAACCTTCTCCCAGGTGGTGATCCGGTCCCCCCGATGCTCGGCGCTTGACGAAACGTCAAACTCCACCTGGCTCTGTTCGGGCAGGTCGGGGTGGCTCTGCGGCGTATTGCCAATCACCATCTGATGACCCGAGGACGTGTGCTTGAAGAAGTAAAAGAGCCCCTCTTCTTCCATCAGGCGGCTGGCGAAGTTGAAGTCGGTCTCACGATACTGCACGCAAAAATCGCGCGGTTGAAACGTCCCCTTGATCTCATAGGTTACATCCAGACCTTTCAGCACTTTCTTGAGGATGTCGGGGATTGATAGGTGCTGGAAGATCCGACTCTGCGCGATCCGGGTCAGGAACCAGAGCTGAGGGACGATCATCATTCGGTAGTAGGTGAACGTCGCGTCTTGCCCGCCTTCACTAACCCGGCTGCAAATGCCGTTAAAATAGCGCGTCTTCTCTTGGTGCAGGGTCATCGAGGCGCTGATCGGCTGGCCGAGCAGCTTGTCAAACGAGACGGTGGTGCCGTTCTCCACCGCCAGGTCGAGACGGAAGTTGAACAGTTGAGAAATCGCCTCATGACCCGAGAGCCCACGCAAGAGCAAGACGTCCGGCCCCAAGGGGGTCTTGACCGATAAGAACCGATCCGCCTGCACATAAGTCGCCATGACACGCTCCGCGTCTCATCGTGAGACAAGTCAACCCGGGCCCAACAGTCCACAACACACATTCCAACCAATGTCCGGCCGTTCCGCGTCCACCATTAATGAGGGACCGATTGTCCCGCGCCCGAACAGGCAACGCAAATGGTACGGAAAAACCCGACTTGGTGACGCGATCCCAAGATCAATTTCTAACAGGTCGCCCGAAAATTTCCCCAAAGCGAAGCCTTGGCATCCCGATGCTCGGGCCTCGGTTGCGGGCGAGCCGGAGCTTGG
>JBDTIR010000687.1:0-3847 GCA_039936275.1 Isosphaeraceae bacterium
ATACCAGGCATTGCCCCGAGAGACGAACGCCCCCGCAGCCTCTGGATCGAGGCGGATGACATCGCTGAAATCGGAAATGGCGATGTCCGTCTCGCCTTTTGCTTTCCAGATCAAGCCGCGAGAATAATAATAAAGATCAGCGGATTCGGGACCGGCTTGGATCTGCTGAGTGAAGTAGTCAATCGCCCGATCGAAGGCGACGACTGAACCCGACCGCACCCAGCCGGAGACGCTGTCCGCAACCAGCCACAGCCAGTCACCGTTGACCTGTTTGACGGTGTAGACTCGAAATACAGAATCGTCATCGACAACCTGGCGACCGACCCGCAACAGCGTGTGAGGCTTGGTCACAACTCTCTGCCCGACCTCGGGCGCGACGTCCTGAGCATGGACGAGGGAGGCAGAGGCGACCAGGACCATCAGGGCCGAGGGGATTCGCCGCATCGTCGGACCTCCTTTTGGAGTGAAACTATGGGAATCAAGCACGTCTCCTAAGTACCACAGCCAGGCGACCAAAACCTAACAGGGTTGTTCAGCGTGCCTGCATGCATCAAGGGAGGTCGAAGACCCTTGCGCGGGGAATCAAAAACGGCGATCTCGACCCCGCCCCGCTCCTGATCCGACTCGATCCGTCGAAATGAGGGTCGGCTGGGCTCATCTTCGCCGAAGTCCCCGATCGGGAAATCTTTAAATTGTTGCCGATAGATCGAAGCTCGCCTGACGATTGTTCTCGATGTGGGTGATTGCACCCTTCGTTCCTTGACAATTCGGATCGATCAGGTCATCGCCGAATCGGCGGGTCATTTAAATTGTTTGCAGTCAACCATGCGTTTTCCGTCAAGCTTGGTCGGCGCGCGATTAGTTTCCCGGCCGGGGACTTCGGCGAGGATGAGTCCAGCGGCCTGATGGTTGGTCGCAACGCTCGACCGAACGAAGCCACCGGCCAATTTTGGCCGTCGCGATGGTTTGACGGCTCTGTCACTCTGAAGAAGATCCTCACTCACGCTTCGGGTTTCGAAGCCCGAAGCGTGAGCGAGGGGCACCGTTCTGCCCGGTGCGCCGAACGAAGCCACCTGCCAAAATGGCAGTCGCGATGGCTTGACGGGTCAGTCAGAAAGCAGATCCCTCGCTCTCGCTTCGGGTTTCGAAGCCCGAAGCGTAAGCGAGGTGCCCCGTTCTGCCCACTGCGCCGAACGAACCCACCTGCCATTTTGGCAGTCCATTCCTGAGGTATGATCCGAGAAGGATCGAGGATCGCTGCGTTGATGGAACCTATTTATCCGTAAGGTATTCCGTCTCGCCATACGGTCGCTACGAAACGAACCCAACTGCCATTTTGGCAGTCTGTTGGAGGGCGTGTGAAGCACGTCGTCTTCCATTCATTCCCGGATGGCATGCTTCACACGCCCTCCAAACACTGCCCACGGACCACTGCGCCGAACGAACACAACCACTGGTCTGAATGAATCTGTTGGCAAACTCGGTCGGTGGTCTTGACCAATTCAGGATGGATTTTGAGTCGGATGAGCGGTATGCTCTTTAAGGATCGGAACGCGCACGAAATGCGGAAAGGGGCGGGTATGGCCGAGGTGAGTGAGACTGAGTTAGACCTCATCGCCGTCGGCGCTCATCCGGATGATGTCGAGATCGCCTGCGGCGGCACGCTGGCGCAACTGGTGCGCAAGGGCTATCAGGTCGGGATCGTGGACCTGACCGACGGCGAACCGACCCCCGCCTCGCCGGGGCCGGACGTTCGGCTCAACGAGGCGCGTCACGCGGCGGACGTGCTCGGCGTAACGGTTCGTGAAAACCTCAACTTGCCCAATCGCCGCCTGTTTGACTCGTTCGAGGCCCGAGTCGCCCTGGCGACGGTCTTCAGGCGCTACCGGCCCAAGGTCGTCATCGGGTTCGGCGGCAAGACGGTCCTGGCCTCGCCCGATCATTACCAGGCGATGCTCATCACCGACGCCGCCGTCTTCTATAGCCGCTTGACCAAGTGGGACGAGCACTTCGGAGGGCTTCCCGTTCATACGATCACCAATCAACTGAGCTTTCCGATCGCCTTGCATGGCCTTGACCTTCCGGAGTCGTCCGGCTATATCGTCGCCGACATCAGCGAGACGCTGGAGGTCAAACTGGAGTCGCTGCGGGCGTATCAGACCCAATTCCCTCCGACCAAGGCAAAGGTCTTCCAGGCGGTGGAGGCGATGAACCGTTATCACGGCCTGACGGCCGGTTTCGAGGCCGGCGAGTTGTTCCTGACCTATCGCACGGTCGGCGTCGCCGACCTGATGCACTGGGCCAGTCCGCAGCACGCTCGACCTTAGTCTGAGGATTCGAAAGGGCAATCCTTCCTTCATAGTCGTGGTCCGTCGTCAGTCAGTCAAGAAATTATTGATGTGCCTGAGTACAAACACTCTCGCTCCGGATTCCAGGGGAGCTGATTTCTTTCCCAGCTTCGCGCCGGTAAACTTTCGGTAGCCCGAGAGGCGACCCGCGCGATCCTTTGGTTTGGACGCGGTCGCTGCCTTGACTCTTGCTTTATATCAAAAAAGGGCGATCCCGGTGCGTTGGTACGCTTGGATAAAGAACCTCTGGCAAACCCGAACGGCCCCCGGTTCGCTTGCGTCGTTTAATCCGGAGTCGACGCTCGACTTCCAGGCCCTGCCGTCGGTCGCCACAGCCTCCGGGCCGACCCGGCTCCGGTTCGGGGTCATCTCGGACAAAGGGAACGTGCGCGAGCAGAACGAGGACAACTTTTACGTCCCCGTGCGGCCCGCTTCAGGAGTCGGCCCCTCACCCCGGGACCAGAACAACAGTCATGGGCAGCATGCCCACGATGATGGACCAGTCTCGCCAGGCCCCGACGGGCTCTTTCTGGTCGCCGACGGCATGGGCGGCCAACTCGCGGGCGAAGAGGCCAGCCGGATGGCCGTCGAACTCGTCCCGAAAGAGTTGGCCCGCAGGCTCGGCCCGGACCTCGACGATCTGGCCACCCAGCTTGCGATCCGCGACGCCGTCGCCCGCGCCAACGAAGAGATCCTGGCCCGTTCGCATCTTGATTCGAACTTCGCCAACATGGGAACAACCCTCGCCTTGGCCCTGTTCCACCTCGGCCGCGCCTACGTCGCGGGGATCGGAGACTCCCGCGCCTACAGGCTCCGTAACGGCCGCCTGGAACAGTTGACCGAAGACCACTCAATGGCCAAGGCCCTGGAAAAAGCCGGCACCATCCGCCCCGACGAAGTGTCAACTCATAAATATAATCACATTTTGTATAATTACCTGGGCAGTCGGGAGGCCCGCGAGGGGCCCGAGGAGATCCAGGTCCTGGACTGTCGCCCCGGGGACCAGATCTTGCTCTGCTCTGACGGCCTGACCGGCGTCGTCACGGACGGCATGATCGTCGACGTGCTCCAGGCCTGCACCGATCCGCAGCAGGCGGCGCAAGCCCTGGTCCGACGCGCTCTGGAGAACCGCTCCAAGGACAACGTCACCTGCGTCGTGATTCGGGTCGAGGCGGCCGGCGCTTCATCCTCGGGGCCCGTGTTGCCGGTGTCGCCACCGCCGATCAGGGCGGCGGAACCGGCCAGACTCAAGAACAGCGAGAGGAGTGAGCCCGGCGGCCGAGGGGAGGGAGATGACACGGTTCGATGAGTTCACGGCGAACCTGGCCAGAAGCGGTCTGGTTCCCCAGGCCGACCTGACGCGCGCTCGCCAGGCCGTCGGCCCTGTCGGCGACGACCCCGTCCCCCTGGCCAAGGCCTTGATCGAGCAAGGCTCGCTCACCACATACCAGGCGCGCAAAGTCCTGGCCGGCATGACCAAGGGGTTCTTTCTCGGCGGC
>JBDTIR010000688.1:0-4318 GCA_039936275.1 Isosphaeraceae bacterium
ATGCGGACGACGAGACGGCGACGCCTGACGATGAGGCTGCCCAGACCAAGACGATCCGGCTCGAAAACCGGCTCTGGGAGGTCGTCGCCGAGGACGGCAAACCCGCCGTTCGGCCGATCATCGAACCCGACCCGACCACCAAGAAACCCGTCGAGGTCGGCCAGCAAATCACCTTGCGCACCAACGCCGGCAAACCCGCCGTCACCGTGACCAAAACCTATACTTTCCGCAAAGGGCAAGACGGCCTGGAGATGGAACTCGGCTTTACGGGGCAGGGGGAAGGACGGCGGATCGCCTACGAGCTGAACGGTCCTCGCGGTCTGCCGATTGAAGGGGAATGGTACACCAGCAACTTCCGCGACGTCTTCGTTGAGCAAGCGGGCGGTACCGGCATCGTCACCGAGACCGCCCATGACGTCGTCAAGGCCGAGGAGAAGGACAAATCACAACGGTTCTTGAAGTTTCCGCTCGCCTTCGCGGGTGCCGAGAACCAGTATTTCGCCGTCTTCTTCGCACCAGAGCCTGAAACCCGCACCCCCGAGCGCCGCTGGGACCAGGAAACCGTGCCCACGGTCGTCCACAAGAACGAGACCGACTCGCAGAAGTCCGACGTCTCGGTCGTGATGACCTCGCGCGACTTTGAGGTCGGCCGCAACCTCTCGACCACCCACCGCTACCAGATCTACGCAGGACCCAAGACCCCCGACCGCCTGGCCGCTTACGGCGCCGTCGAACTGGCCACCTTCCGCAAAGGTTGGAGCATGCTCGGCGTGGGCACGCTCGCCCGTAACGTGGCGCAGTACATCATCACGCCTTTGCTCAACGGCATGTACGACGTCACCCTGACCGTCTCCCGGATCTTCGGGGGCACTCGGGGCAACTACGGCATCGCCATCATCATGCTGGTCATCGCCGTGCGGCTCAGCCTGTTCCCGATCAGCCGCAAACAGGCGATCATGGCCAAGAAGATGCAAGAGCTTCAGCCCCAGCTCACGGCCCTGCGCACGAAGTACAAGGAAGACCCGGCCAAGTTGATGAAGGCGTCGCAAGCCCTTCAGCGCAAGAACGGTGTGAGCATGCTCGGCGGCTGCTTGCCCGCCTTGATCCAGGTGCCCATCTTCATGGGCCTCTGGCAGGCGCTTAATAACAGCTTCGCGCTCCGGCAAGAGCCCTTCCTGTTCTGGATTCACGACCTCTCCGCGCCCGACATGCTCTTTCCCTTCCCGTTCGACATGAAGGCCGTCCCCTTGGTCGGGCCGATGCTCGGCCCCTACTTCAACGTCCTCCCCTTATTCTCCGCCGCCTTGATGCTGGTGCATACCAAGCTCTTCGCCCCACCGCCGACGACCCCTGAGGCGGAGATGCAGCAGAAGATGATGAAGTATATGATGGTCTTCATGGCCGTCATGCTCTACCGCGTTCCCTCGGGCCTGGGTATTTACTTCATCACCAGCAGTAGCTGGGCGATCGCCGAGCGGATCATCTTGCCCAAGACGGCCAAACGCAAGCCGATCGTGACCTTGGACGACGACGAACCCAACAAGCACGGCGGCGGCGGCAAAGGGGGCTCGGACGACCCGCCCACCCCTTCGGGCGGCGGCTGGCTGGCCAGGAAGTTCGAAAAACTCCTGGAAGAAGCCGCCAAGGACCCGACCGTCCGCAACCGGATCGAAAAGATCCGCGATCCCGGTTCCCCTGGTGCGTCCCCCGGCGATCGCGACAGAGGCAAGCCCCGTCCTCGACCCAAGACCCCTCCGAGCAAGCGACGCTAAGAAGGTTCATGTGAAGGAAAATCAGGTTGATGAATTGATTCACGGTTTCCAGATTCAATATCATGAATTAGAAACTATGATTCATTTATCAGAGGTCTTGAACCGGGAATATTTCGACCCTTCGTCCGGTCGCTCCCAAACGTGATCCACCTTGACCCTCAAGACACGATTGCCGCGACAGCGAGTCCGCCGGGCTCGGGCCTTCGAGGGCTGGTGCGGCTCTCAGGGCCGTCAGCCTGGGAGATCGCCCTGGTGGGGTTCACTCCGGATCGACCAGAAGAGCCATCGCCACGTCGGCCGACCTGGCTCGACGGCCGCTTGGCGGTCGAAGGTTTACGGCCTCTTTTGCCGGCGTCGATCGCGCTCTGGCCTGGTCCACGCACTTATACCGGGCAACCCTTGGCCGAAGTCCACACTGTTGGTTCGCCGCCCCTCTTGAATCTGGTGCTGGCCGGTTGCTTGACCCGAGGGGCCCGGCACGCCGAACCGGGTGAGTTCACCCTGCGCGCCTTCCTCTCCGGGCGGATCGACCTGACCCGTGCCGAAGCGGTCCTGGGTGTGATCGACGCCGCCAACCCCGCCGCACTCGACGCCGCGCTCGAGCAACTGGCCGGGGGCCTGGCCTCGCCGATCGCCAGGCTTCGCGATCGTTTCCTTGACGTGCTCGCCCACCTTGAGGCCGGGCTCGACTTCGTGGACGAGGCCGACGTGGACCCCCTCGGCCGCGCCGCCTTGGCCTTTGAGCTGGCCCAAGGGGCTGACGAAATCGCCTCACTGGCCGATCGCCTGCAAGGTCGCGACCGGCCCGAAGGCTTGCCCCGCGTGGTTCTGGTCGGCCCGCCGAACGCCGGCAAGAGCCGTCTGTTTAACGCTTTGCTGGGCGGGCCGCACGCCTTGGTTTCCAGCCAGGCGGGGACCACCCGAGACTACCTCTCGGCCCCCTGCGACTGCGACGGCCTGTGCGTGGTCTTGATCGACACCGCCGGCATGGAATCGGACGACGGCGATATCAAGGGACAGGCTCAAGCCCTTCGCGCCCTCCAGGCCGCTCGCGCCGACCTCTTGATTGACTGCCAACCGGCTGACTCTGGCCCCTCGCCTGACCTGCCTTACGACCGCCCTCGGCTCTCGATCATCACCAAGAGCGACCTTGCCCCCGAACGAGCCGACCTCCCTCGCACCAGTGCGTCAACCGGCGACGGCCTGCCTGCTCTCCGCGTCTTGATCGCCGAGGCGCTCCGCGCTCAACTCTCTGAAGGAGACGCCCCGGCCAGCACCTCCGCCCGTTGTCGAGACCGCCTCCATCGGGCCAGCACCGCCTTGCGTGACGCCCATGAAACCCTGATGCTGGGTGGTGGAGATGAACTCGTCTCCCTCGACCTTCGTCAGGCCGTTGACGATCTCGGCCACGTCATCGGCGCCGTCGTTACCGACGACGTACTTGACCGGATCTTTCAGCGGTTCTGCATTGGCAAGTAAGCATCCGGCGGTGTGTTGGTGAGGCATTCCGAGAACAAGACGTATGAGGCGGACTATCCAAAAAGCTATTCGGTATTTGCGCATCGACTTCTCGGAAGTTTATGTTAGAATTGGACATCGGGTGGAAAAACCTATTCAGAAAGCTATTCAGGGGCGAAGGGAATCTAGTGCGGGAGGTGGATCGGCTCCTCGATGTGCTGCGACGCGGCATTCTGAGTGGCAGGGAGATCCAGCGGGAGCTTGGCATCTCTCAGCTGGTGATGTCGCGCCTCGTGCGAAGGGCAGGGCCGCGCCTGATCCGGGTTGGACGGAGCGTGGCGACTCGCTATGCCTTGCCTCGGGCGATCACTGGCCTTGGGCAACATGCGCCCGTCTTCCGAATCGACGAGCAGGGCAATCTCAACGATCATGGTGTCCTGCACTTCCTGGCGGGGGGCGGCAGTTGGTTGGAGCGGTCCTCGGGCGATGGTCAGTCGTTCCCTGGATTACCGCCCTTCGTGGACGACATGCGGCCGCAGGGCTACATCGGGCGCAGCTTCCCGGCCCTCTACCCCGAATTGAGGCTGCCGGGACGAATCACCGATTGGAACGATGACCACCAACTGATCGCCCTGGCTCTGCGCGGCGAGGACTGCGTCGGCAACCTTATCATCGGGGAAGAGTCGGTCAACCGCTTCCTCGCCCAGACTGTGGAGCCACGCACCAGGGCGGACTATCCCGGCCTGGCCTCGGGCGTGCTGGCCGGTCAGCCCGGGTCGTCGGCCGGTGGCGAACACCCCAAGTTTGCCCTTGCTTCTGGAGATCGTCACCTGCTGGTCAAGTTCGCCAGCGGCGACGGCGCAGCGGCAAACCGCTGGCGCGACCTGCTCGTCGCCGAGCATCTTGCTCTGGAAGTGCTTCGCGCCGCTGGGGTTTCGGCTCCCCATTCGGAGTATTTCGACCATGAAGGGAGTCGGTATCTGGAGGTGGAACGCTTTGACCGGGTCGGCCGGCGGGGGCGACGCGGGATGATCTCGCTGTTCGCCATCAACAGCCATTTTCTTGGCGATAATCCCGACAACTGGAGC
>JBDTIR010000689.1:0-8283 GCA_039936275.1 Isosphaeraceae bacterium
AGGAGACGTTAATGGCGCTGCCGCGAGGCGTGGAACTCTCTGACCAACCGCTCCTGGACCTGATCCGCAGGCAAGGGCCTCTGTCGATCGCCGAGATGGCCGCCGCCGTCGAGGTGACGCCGACCGCCGTTCGCAACCGCCTGGGCCGCCTGGTTGAATCAGGACTGATCGAGCGTCGGGTCGACCCCGGGGGACGCGGCCGACCTCGTTATTTGTACCAGGCCAGCCCCGAGGCGCACAAGCGGCTCGGCCAGAATTACGCCGACCTGGCCGTCGTGCTCTGGAACGAGATGATGCACTCGGTCGAGGACCGCGAGCTTCGCCGTCTGCTCTTCGGCAGGATCATTGACCGCCTGGCCGACCTCTATCGCTCTCAACTGACCGGCGAGTGCTGGGAAGGACGCATGGTCGAACTCGGCATGCTCTTGCATGAGCGGGGCATTGAGGTTGAAGTCGTGATCGGCGGCGGCGGTACGTTGCCGATCCTCAAGCAGCATTCCTGCCCTTATTTTGAACTGGCCGAAGTAGACCACGCCATCTGCGCCCTGGAACGGAAGATGTTCGAAAAGGTGCTCGGCCGTGGACTCTGCCTCAGTCAGTGCCGGCTCGACGGCGACCGTTCCTGCGACTTCGAAGCCGAGCCCCTGATCAGCCCCCAACTCCCGGCGCTGGCGACTTGAATCAACCACGCGACGCCTTTTTGATAACCCAACCCGGTCCACCTAGGAGCCCGGAACCCAACAACGGGGCGGAAGACGGATGAGCAGCAAGGTACTTGAGATCAATGACTTGCACGTCGCCATCGAAGGCAAGGAGATCCTCAAGGGGGTCAACCTGACGCTTCGCCAAGGGGAGGTGCATGCCCTGATGGGTCCCAACGGCTCAGGGAAATCCACCCTGAGCAACGCACTGATGGGCCACCCGAACTACGAAGTCACCCGGGGAACCGTCACCCTCGGCGGCCTGAACCTACTCGACCTTGAGGCCGAGGACCGGGCCAAGGCGGGCCTGTTTCTGGCCTTCCAGTATCCGACCTCGGTCCCGGGGGTGACTGTGGCTAACTTCCTTCGCCACGCCGTCACCAACATTCGTCACCCTGAACGGCTCGAAGGGCACGACCTGATGCCGATGCGCGACTTCCGCAAGGAACTGCGCGCCGAGATGGACGAGCTGGGCATGGACCCCGAGTTCGCCCGCCGCTACCTTAACGAAGGGTTCTCAGGCGGCGAGAAGAAACGGGCCGAGGTCTTGCAACTGGCTATGCTCCGCCCCGCCTTCGCCATTCTTGACGAGACCGACAGCGGGCTGGACATCGACGCCGTCCGCGTCGTCAGTGAAGGAATCAACCGGGTCGCGGCCAAGATCGGCACCGGCCTCTTGGTCATCACGCACTATCAGCGGATCTTGAACTACATCAAGCCCCAGTTCATCCACATCTTTTTCGGCGGCCGGATCGTCGAGAGCGGTGGCCCCGAACTGGTCGATCAGCTCGAACGCGAGGGTTACGACTGGGTACGCGCCAAGTATCCCGAAGCCGCCCGCGACGAGGACGAACTGGAGCAAGGAGTCCCGAACGGCCAGTTGACGTTCTGACCCTCACGGGTGATCGGGCCATGCCTAGTGTACTCAAGATCGGCCCGTTCCGATTCGACTTCTTTGCGAGCCGTGTCACGTCCATGTCGAGCGGGACGGCAAGACCGCGAAATTCTGGCTCGACCCCGTCAGGCTGGTCTGGAACAAAGGCGACAATCTGGCGGATTTAAAGCGGATTGAGCATCTGGTCGAAGACCATCAGACGGACTTGCGAAGGAGTTGGGATGACGACTTCTCACAATGAGAAACCCAGCCTGTTGGCGAAACACGTTTCGTTCACAGAGACCTCTCTGACCATCGAGCTTCGTGACGGGACCGAGGTCACCAGACCGCTCGCCTGGTATCCACGCCCTGCGTACGGCAACACTGTCGAGCGAAACCATTGGCGGCTGATCGCCGATGGTTATGGCGTCCATTGGCCGGACCTTGACGAGGACCTTTGCGTCGAGGATGTGCTCGCGGGGCGACCGTCCGCCGAAAGTCCGCGCTCGTTCGAGCGTTGGCTCAAAAGCCACCCCGTTCCGCAAACCTAACCTACCACGCGACAATCACCCTCGTACTCAAGGATCATCGATCATGGCGACTGCTTTAAGTAATCAGGTTGAAGGCATCAAGGACGACTACAAGTACGGCTTCCACGATTCGGACGCCAATTACTCGTTCAAGAGCGGCCGAGGCCTGACTCGCGAACTTGTCGAACAGATCTCCGAGATGAAGTCGGAGCCGGCCTGGATGCGCGAGTTTCGGCTCAAGGCGCTCGCAACCTTCGAGAGCAAACCCTTACCCCTCTGGGGCGGCGAACTCCGCGAGCTTGACTTTGACAACATCCGTTACTTCATGCGGGCCGCCGACCGCCAGGGGGAAACCTGGGACGACGTCCCTTCGGAAATCAAGAACACCTACGACAAGCTCGGCATCCCCGACGCCGAGCGGCGCGGCCTGGTCGCAGGCGTCGGCGCTCAGTACGAGTCGGAGGTCGTCTATCATAGCCTGCGTGAAGACCTCCAGAAGAAAGGGGTCATCTTCACCGACACCGACTCGGCCGTCCGCGACTATCCGGACCTGGTACGCGAATACTTCGGCACTATCATCCCGATCGCGGACAACAAGTTCGCCGCCCTCAACTCGGCCGTCTGGTCGGGCGGGTCGTTCGTCTACATCCCCTCGGGGGTCAAGGTGGACATTCCGCTTCAGGCCTATTTTCGGATCAACGCCGAGAACATGGGCCAATTTGAGCGCACCTTGATCATTGTCGAGGAAGGGGCCCAGGTCCACTACGTCGAAGGCTGCACCGCACCGGTCTACACCAGCGAGAGCCTGCACTCGGCCGTGGTCGAGATCGTGGTCAAGAAGAGCGGCCGTTGCCGGTATACGACCATCCAGAACTGGGCCAGCAACATCTACAACCTCGTCACCAAGCGCACCTTCGCCTATGAAGACTCTGTGATGGAGTGGGTTGACGGCAACCTCGGCAGCAAGCTGACGATGAAGTACCCGGCCGTCCACCTCAAAGGCAAAGGGGCCCACGGCGAGATCCTCTCGATCGCTTTCGCCGGCAAGGGGCAGCACCAGGATACCGGCGGCAAGGTCGTTCACGAGGCCCCCAACACCACATCGCGAATCATCTCCAAGAGCATCAGCAAGGACGGCGGCCGGGCCAGCTACCGCGGTCTGCTCAAGATCGCCGACGGTGCCAAAGGATCCAAGTCCAACGTCGTCTGCGACGCCCTGATCCTTGATCCCGAAAGCCGGTCGGACACCTACCCCTACATCGAGATCGACGAGGACGACGTCAAGATCGGCCACGAGGCCAGCGTCTCGAAGATCGGCGAGGAACAACTCTTCTACCTCAAGAGCCGAGGCCTGAGCGATGCTGAGGCCAGCACCCTGATCGTCAGTGGCTTCATCGAGCCTTTGGTCAGGGAACTGCCGATGGAATACGCCGTCGAGATGAACAAACTGATCCAACTCCAGATGGAAGGCTCGGTCGGCTAACGACCCTTGACTAGACGGACCCGCCCCAAGACCCGTCGCCGCGACGGGCTTTGGGCTCGGGTCCCCGTTTTTTTGTTGGAACCAGGCCCAAAAGCGCGGACGGACGTGTTGCGTTTCCCGTTCGGCATGCCTAAGGAGTTTGCCCGCCAATGCGTTTCGCCAAGGTTGGTGACTTCGACGAAGTCCGGCATGCTCGTGGTCCTCACCGCCATTACATCGGCATTGCCTGGGCGAAGCATCGAGGCCCAATCACCCTTGAGGTTCAAGCCCTCACACGCGATGAATTGCCTTATGAGCACGACACCACACGTCGAGACCGCGAGGTTGTCGAGGAGGTCTTGCGAGGCGTCAAGTTCGGCAACCTGCTCGGCGGCACCCGGTTCAAAGTGGCGAAAATCCGCTATCGGATGACTGACGCGGTCGTCCCCTTGCATTACGAAGTCCTGACCGAATGCCTGGTGACCCACCTCGTCAAACAGCGCGAGGAGGCCGCTCGGGCCAAGGCCGCAAAAGCCGGAGCAAATCCGGGCGAAACCCGGGGACGGTCAAACGGAAATCGGTAAAACAGATGAGCAGCGCGAGTTCCTTGCGCAGCCTCTTCAACGGACTTGCGAACTGGAGTGGCCGCCGATCGACGACGAATCGATCGATCGGATTGCTGAGGAATTGTTTCTCGAATACGACGCCTGTGAGGCCGCTCATGGCGATGGCCAATCGTGGAGAAATCTGGCTCGTTGACCTCGGCTATGCGGCCAAAGGTCCGGCCCGCTCTCGTCCTGAGCCGCCCACCCCTTGGATACGGATCGAGCCTTGACCACGCTCATTCCTCACTCGACCAGCCCGAGAGGAACCCGTTTCGTGGTTACCGACACCACGTCGTTTCTCAAAGCGGGTGTCTTTGATGCTCAGAACCTAGTAACCATCACCCTGGCGAAATTGATCGAGAAGCTAGGCGTGCTCACACATGATGAGTTGACCCGGGCCGAAGACGTCACGCGGCATTGGCTTGGCCTCTAGAACGAAAAGAATCGGAACCCAAGATGAGCAGCGCATCCACGACGACACCACCTCCCGCGACCGGCGGGTTTACCGAGGCCAGCTTCGAGACGTTCCTAAAGGGGCGCGACGAACCCCGATGGCTCATCGACCGCCGACGCGAGGCGTTCGCCCAGTTCCTGGCGATACCGATGCCGACTTTCCGCGACGAGGAGTGGCGGCGCACCGACATCCGCGCCCTTAAGCTCGACGCCTTCGCTCCGCCAGCGTCGCACGACCCTTCGGCCGACGCGAAGTCGGCCCTGGCCCCGGTCTTCGAAGCGCTCAAGGGCCATTACGCCACGGGCATCGAACACATCGACGCCATGCCCACGCGCCAGGCCGATCCGGACAAGCTCGGCGGCGCCGTGTTCATTGACCTGGGCAAGGCCGTCAAGACGCACCCGGAATTGCTCGAGCGCTGCCTCCTGACCCTGGCCGTGAATCCGGGACCGATCGGTTCTCGGCCCTGCACGCGGCCTTCTGGTCGGGCGGGGTCTTGCTCTACGTGCCCAAGGGGGTCAAGGTCGAAGGGCCGTTGTTCCACCTGATCGGGCTCTCGGCCGAGGGGAAGACTGACCTGAACCATACCCTGGTCGTCCTGGAGGACGGGGCCGAGGCAACTCTGGTGCAAGAGACCGCCGGACGCGGCCGAGCCAACGCACCGGCCTTGCATGTCGGCGCGGTCGAACTCTTCGTCGCCCAGGAGGCGAAACTGCGGTTCGTCAACATCCAGAACTGGGACGCCGGCACCTGGCATTTCAGCCACGAACGGGCCCTCCTGGAACGTGACGCCACCGTGCAATGGACCGTCGGCGGCCTGGGCTCTCGGCTGGCTAAGGTCAACCAGGAAGTCGCCCTCTTGGGCCCCGGAGGACGGGCGCAGGTCAACGGCGTCCTGTTCACCACCGAACGGCAACACCTGGCCTACTTCACCAGGCAAGACCACGCCGCCGACCATACGTTCAGCGACCTCCTCTATAAAGGGGGCCTCAAAGGGCACTCGCGGATCGTCTGGAAAGGGATGATCCGGGTCGAAAAAGATGCCCAGCGCACCGACGCCTACCAGCAAAACAACAACCTCGTCCTCTCCGACACCGCACGGACCGACTCGATCCCCGGCCTGGAAATCGAAGCCGACGATGTCCGCTGCACCCACGCCGCTACGGCCGGCCGCCCTGATGAAGACATGATTTTCTATCTCCAATCGCGCGGGATCAGCCGAGAGGCCGCCGTCCGCCTGATCGTCGAGGGGTTCTTCGCCAACGTCTACGACCGGATCACCCTCGAACCCGTCCGGGAAACCCTGCGCCTGGCCGTGGCCGAGAAACTGGGCCTGTAACACATAGATAATTTTTGATGAATCGACGGCCAAACCGACCGATCGAGAATGTGGTCTTCCAAGGGACAAAGGACGCGACGATGGCCGATGACACGTATGTTCACCCCGAGGTCCTTGTCTCCACCGCCTGGGTGCAAGAGCACCTGAAGGACCCGAAGGTTCGGATCGTCGAGAGCGACGAGGACCTCTTGCTCTACCCCGATAAACACATCCCCGGCGCCGTCATGATTGATTGGCAAGGGGACCTGCAAGATCAACTGGTCCGGGACTACATCAACGCGGAGAAGTTCGCCCAAATCTGCGAGCGGGCCGGCATCACCCCGGACACGACCGTTGTCTTTTATGGCGACAAGGCGAACTGGTGGGCCTGCTACGCCTTCTGGGCCTTCACGATGTTCGGCCACAAGGACTGCCGGATCATGAACGGCGGCAGGAAGCTCTGGGAGGCCGAAGGACGGCCGATGGTCCGCGACGTCCCTCAGTATCCGGCCACGAACTACACCGTCGGTGCGAGCGACCCCAGCCAGATCCGCGCTTTCCGTGACGACATTCTGGCGCATGTCAAAGCCGGCCGCCCCTTGATCGACGTCCGCAGCACCGCCGAATACACCGGCGAGAAGCTACACATGGAAGACTATCCCCAGGAAGGCGCGCTCCGAGGGGGTCACATCCCCACAGCCCAGAGCGTCCCTTGGAGCAGAGCGGCCAACGACGACGGCACTTTCAAGTCGGTCAAAGAGTTGCGGGCGCTCTACGAGCAGGAATGCGGCCTGAAACCCCACGACGACGTCGTGGCTTACTGCCGGATCGGCGAACGCTCCAGCCACACCTGGTTCGTTCTTAAGTACTTGCTTGGTTTTCCCAAGGTGCGCAATTACGATGGTTCCTGGACCGAGTGGGGTAACCTCGTCCGCGCTCCGATCGCCAAAGGGCCTGAGCCCGGCAGCCTGGCCAGTTAGTTAAACGGCCCTTGGTTCGTCCGATCGCGTTTGCTTGAAGACTATCGCCAGGCCGCAGAGGCCGGCGTATTTGCTTGAGGAATTGCCCGTGCCTGCTGCGCTCGACGCCCTTGTGGACGAACTGAACGACGCCGATCGCCAGGAGCGGATCGAACTCCTAATCGATATGGCTAAAGGACTTCCGCCCTTGCCCGAGCGGCTCGCCCACTTCAAGGACGAGGCGCATCGGGTTCCGGAATGCATGTCGCCCGTCTTCCTGTTCGTCGAGCTCAGGGCGGGGCAGGTCGCTCTGTACGCCGACGCCCCGATCGAAGCCCCAACCGTCCGAGGGTTCGTCGCCCTCCTGGTCGAAGGGCTCGACGGGGCGACCGTCGAAGAGGTCCTGCTGGTGCCCCATGATCTGGCCGACCGCGCCGGCATCCGTGAAATCGTCGGCATGCAGCGAGCTGCCGGCCTGCCTGGCATCCTCCGCCGGCTCAAAGCGATGGTCACCCGCGCCTCGATCAGTCAACCAGCCGACGCCGAGACCGAACGGGTTTCCCCGTGAGTCGTGAACTGAATTTTCCCCAACATCTTCGCAATCCAGGATGACCCAACAATGGCCGACCAAGAGGCAATTCTCGGCGCACTCCGCACGGTCTTTGACCCGGAGCTGAACGTCAACGTGGTGGACCTCGGCCTGGTCTACACCGTCCAGGCACGCGACAACGAGGTCGATGTGGAAATGACCCTGACCTCCCCAGCCTGCCCGGTAGGCCCCCAGATTCTTCGCGACGCCGTGGCCGCAGTCGAAAAACTGGAAGGGATCGATAAAGCAAACGTCAAACTGGTCATGTCTCCTCCCTGGTCTCCCGACAAAATGTCCGACGAGGCGCGCGACGAACTTGGGATCTTCTAAGTTAGGTTAAAAATCCCCGCCATGCGTCAATCGACGCTCACATAACGCAACCAGACGCCTAAAATGTGGCGGCGACGCAACATTCCCACGAATTCGGGACATCTTGGGATATCCACTCATGGTCTCCACCATTACAGTGGGACGTGTACCCAACGCAACGGGCTTCCCTCGGATCGCCAAACAAGCAATGGCGCACCGATTTTGCTTGACAAAGTTCCGTCGTTATTGAATCGTTTGTGTTCAAGGGTTCACGCTCTGTCACTTTTGTGGCAATCTTCCGCAAGTCCCGAGTTGGAGGGGTTCCCGAACAGGGAATGGGCGACGTGGCGCGCAAAAAAACACCGACGGTTCGTGTCAATGTGAAGGCCCTCGTCTCCGAGTGGCTCCGAGAAATCCGCCAGGAGCTCTTTGGCGAACACGGCGGCCCGGAACTGGCTCGCCGCCTCAACCTACCGGCACGC
>JBDTIR010000690.1:0-7541 GCA_039936275.1 Isosphaeraceae bacterium
CCACCTCTTTTACGAAGTCCCGGCACTGGCGACGCTCCGTCGATCGTCGCAACTGGCACTCGTTCGCGTCCATCTCCTGATCGGTCTGACCTTGACGGCCGCTGCCTTGATCGCATCGCCGAGGCTCAGCGCGCACGGTCGGAAATGGTGCGCCGCGTTCATCGTGGGTTACTTGATTCGGGCCGTCGTCTGGATTGCCGGGGGGAATTTACCTCTGGTGCCCGGCGATAGCTGCCACTACCTGGAGGTCGCGACGTCGATCACTCGCGGTGAAGGGCCGGTCAAGCACTACGTTGAGAGTTTCTTCCTGGATTACCGGCCGCACGGCATCCTTGAACCAGGTCGGGGAGTGCTCGACGACTGGGCGACGCCGCTCTGGGCCTATGTTCTGGCCGGGGTCTATCGGCTCCCGGGGATCGTACCAGGGCAGAGCTTGGAAGCGACGGTCGCGGTGGCCAAAGGGACGAGTTTCGTCTTGAACCTGCTCTGTCTACCGGCGCTCTACGGATTCGCTCGCAGACGGTTCGACCACGGGACCGCTCTGGGTGCGATGAGCCTGTTAGCTGTCTTGCCGGTCCATGTGCTTTATGCCGGGTTCGGCCTGCGCGAAAGCCTGGTGGCCTTGACGTCGATCCTGGCCGTCTGGTTCTTGACCGAGATCTGGCACTCCCAGAAGGCCGCCCGATGGGTCTGGGCGGTCGCGGCCGGCGTGTTCGGCGGCCTGGCGATCCTGTCGCGCAATACGGCCTTGGCCCTGTTGGCGGCGGCGGGCCTGTACGGACTCTTCGCTCACGGTCGGAGACATCTCGGCCCCTTGCTGGCCTGGGGAGTGGTCTTGCTGGCGACCATCGCCCCCTGGGCCTGGGCGACGTTCCAGGAATATGGCGAGCCCTTCTTTACCTACACGAAATTCTTCCCTTACAATTTCTCTTGGGCCGTGCATCACTACGACCAAGGGATCACCAGGGCCGCCGACTTCTACACCCTGGCCAACGCGCCGACGATCGTCCGCGTGAAGATCAAAGCAATCTTTATTATTGTCGTCACCTCAACCATGATCGTCAGCCTGCCAGTGGCCCTGGGGTTCGTCCGCCGTCTCCGCCAACCAAAGGTGACGATCGGGCGAGACACCGACCGCCTGGTGGTCATAATCTGCGCCGGGTTCGTACTGGGAACCTTGACCAAGGTCGCCGACGTGACCCAGGTGGCGCAGCTCGGGCGCTATTTCCTGCCTGTGTTCTGCCTGGCCCTGCCGACGGCGGTCGCGGGCCTTGGGGGCTGGCTGAATGAGCGGGTCAAGCCCGGGGCCTGGCCGGCCCTCGGGTGTACGCTCTTGGCCCTGCTCTGGGCCGACCCGACCTGGGCCTACGACGCATCCTGGCTGGTCAAACCCTACCAGCTTCACTGGCCGGCCTTGCGGGCCTCGGGCGACTGGGTGAAGGACCATCCCGACGTCGTGCCGCCTGGATCAAGGGTATTGACCTGGTTCCCCTGGGAATTCCGGGTCGCGAGCGACCGCACGACGATCCTCATGCCCCGCAACTTCCATGCGGCCACGATCGGCCGCGAAGCTGATCGTTACGCGGTGACGCACGTCCTCTGGGGTTCTTTTGAACCACCGCCGCATGTTGATCCGGAGTCGTTCGGCCCCTATCTGGAACGTCTGCGGCTCTCATTGGGCCTGACCGACGACCTTGAGGTCTATCGCTCGCCGCCAGGGACCCTGTACCCTGTGCGGCTCTACCGAACCTCACGAGGAGGCAGGCCATGAGCGCGTCGAGGTCCGTGCGCCCCCCGCCTTGGGCCTGGCTCGCCTTGCTGGCGATCTTGCTCTTTGACGTCTGGTGGCGCGGGCATACGTTTGGCCCCTCGGTCCACGAACGCCTGGGAGTGAACCTCTGGCCTGTGACCGGGATCGAGGCCGAACCGCTCGACTGCGACGAATCCGCCTATGCTTACATCGGCCGTCGGATCAACCGAGGCGATGTGATGTATCGAGACCTGACCGAGAACAAGCCGCCAGGCGGCTACTGGCTCTACGCCCTGGCGGTCGCCCTGGGCGGGGCCAACGAATGGACGATCCGGGTCATGCCGGTCCCCTTGGTCCTCTTGACAATCGTTCTGGTCTGGTGGATCGGCCTTCGGCTATCCGGACCACTCGCGGCCTGCGTCGCGGCAGGCGTTTACGCAGTGATGAGTACCGATCCGTACCTCTTCGGTAACGGGGCGAACCTGGAGCACGCGCTCAACCTGTGCGCGGTCGCCTCACTGGCCTTCATGGTGCGAGCCTGGCGCGGCGGCGGTCGTGGGGCGATCGTGACGGCCGGGGTTCTTCTGGGCATGGCCTGCCTGGTCAAACAGGTCGCGTTTCTTCATGGAATTGTCTATGCGGCTGCCTTGATGATCCGTGGACATGATGCAGATGTTCGGATAACGATTAAGGCTCGTATTCGCGATCTTGCCGCCTTGGTTGCCGGGTTCGCGGTGGTCTGGGTGATCGCGGTGGCCGTCTTGATCGCGCAAGGGGCGGGGCCTTCGGCGTTCGACGACATCATTCGATTCGGCGGGGCCTTGGTGACGGAGACTCCCCCTGCCCCGAATCAGCCCCCCTTTTTCGTCCGCTGGCTCACCGGCAATGCTGATCCGAACAGTGGCGAAGTCCCTTGGCCGTTCGGCAAGACCGACTGGCTGGTCTGGTGGGGCGCGGGAACCTGGCCGATCTGGCTGCTCGGGGTCGCGGGCCTGGCCAGGCTTGTGCTCCGACCGACCGACGGCCCTCGCCTCTTGACGGCGGCCTGGACCGCCTCGGCCTGGGCCCAGGTGGCCATGCCCGGCCTCTTCTGGCAGCATTATTACCTCTTGCCCACGCCTGGCCTGGCCCTGGCGGTCGCGGTCTTGCTGGCCGACGCGGTCGAAGCAGCCCGATCGATCCCGACTCGATGGCGGCGGCTCCCCTTGGTGTGCGTAATCGCCGCAACGGTTGCCGCCCTGGGCTGGACGTTGGTCATTCAGGTCCGTGATTACCTGCTGGTCAAGCCGCAATCGCTGACGATCCAGTACAAAGGAGGCGCTCAGTGGGTGGCGATGCGCACCCTGGGCCGCGTCCTGAAACAACGATCGGCCGTCTGGCCAAGCCCTCGCTTGTTCGTCTGGGGATGGCAGAGCCCCCTCTATCTTTACTCAGAACTCGACAGCGTCACCTCCGAGTTCTTCGCCAATGAATTGCTCAAGGCGCATGCCGACGGAAACCATCCGGTGGTCCGTCCGCACATCGACCGCTTGATGCGCGACCTCCGCGCCAGGCCGCCCGAGCTGATCTTCACGGGCAATCCCCCCTTCCCCGCGCTCCGAGACTTCCTGCTGGAACGTGGCTACCACCGCTCTCGATTCGGCCCGATGCCGCCGGACGGGCCCGGGTCGACCGACATGCGCGGGCTCTGGGTGGAACCCGGACGAGCCGACCAGTTCGAAGAGTTATTCCAGGTCTCGGGCCGGGCGCCGCCTCCAGACTCGGCCTTGCCGGAGCCAGAAATCACCCTTGGGCCAGAGCCGACGACAACCTTGGTTCTCCCGGCATCAACCTTGGTCGATCCGACGGTTCCTGTCGCGGCGATCGAGGACCAGGTCTCGACCCTGATGCGTGATCATGGAATTCCAGGGCTCTCCGCGGCAATCGTGAGGACGGCCGCTTGGCTTGGTCGCGCGGCTTTGGTCTGGCCGATGTGGAAAACCTCGTGCCGGTGACGACCAGGACGGTCTTCCGCTTCGCGTCGATTTCCAAGCCGATCACGGCGGTCGCCGTCCTGCAACTGGTCGAACAGGACAAGCTTGACCTTGACGCGCCAATCCAGCGCTACGTGCCCAGCTTCCCCGAGAAAGCCTGGCCGATCACCCCGCGTCAGTTGCTCGGCCACCTGGGCGGCGTCCGTCACTACCGAGGGGACGAGATGCACAGCACCTGGCACTACTTCGGCGTCCGGCACGCCCTGACGGTCTTCCGCAACGACCCCTTGATCCATGAGCCCGGCACCAAGTTCCTCTATTCCACCTACGGTTATAACCTGGCCGGCGCGGCGGTCCAGGAAGTTGCCCTCCAGCGGTTTAGCGACCATGTTCGCGCTCAGATCTTCAAGCCGTCCGGCATGATTCATACCCGGATCGATGATAACCGATTGATCATCCCTCATCGAGCATCGGGCTACATCCGAATCCAAGGGGGCCGCTTGCGCAATTCGGCACCGTGCGACGTCAGCAACCGAGGCCCCGGCGCCGGCTTCTGCGGCACGGCCGAAGACCTGGCCCGGTTCGCCATCGCCATCGAATCAGGCGCCCTCTTGAAACCGGAAACCGTGGCATTGATGTTCCAATCGCAAACCACGACCGACGGCAAGCCAACCGGCTACGGCCTGGGTTGGAGCATTGATAGCGACAATAACAAGGGCAGCAACCCCGTCGAGGTATCCCACCTGGGCCAGATGCCTCGGGTCTCGAACGTGCTGCTTCTGCGTCCGAAAGAACGTTCCGCCGTCGTGCTCCTCTCAAACCTGGAAGGCCAAGGGGCTCGGCTGCTGGCCTTGGCTCACAAGATCGCCGAGGCCGTCTCCCAGGAGGTCCAACGAACCGCCAAGGCGCCTTGACGCGAATCGACGGCGAAACCCGCCAAACGCCCGCCGCAACCCGCACAACCGAACCTCTCAGCCGGTCGGGGTGGCGTGAACCAGGCGGACGGGGTTATGCTAAAGAATCAACCAAACTGGAGCGGCGGATGTGGACGGCCGCCCCCTTTTGGGTCTTCTGTCTGATTCCAATCGACTGAACTGAACTGAACCGAACTGAACTGTGGCGAGGCTCGATTCGTGGCGACGATCGTACTGGCCGAGGACGACCCGGACCTTCGGGCCCTCTACGTGGCCACCCTGAACCGCGCGGGCTACGTCGTCATCGAAGCGGCCGACGGCCAGGCTGCCGTGGAGATCGTCCGTACCCGTCAACCCGACCTTTTGCTCCTGGACCTCTGGATGCCCACGCTCAACGGCTTTGAGGTCCTCGACACCCTACGCTATGATCCGTGTGCCACCAGGCTCAAAGTCGTCGTCCTCTCAGCCCAGTGCGACGCCGACGTCCGGTTTGAAGCCTTCGGCTGCGGTGCCGTCGGTTATCTGGTCAAAGGGCTCGCGATCACCGATCTGCTGGAATGTGTCCGGGCAACCTTGGCCAAGGAGTAAGAAACGATCTCAATTCGCATTTTCCCAGCGAGCGGGGGGCGTCAGCCCCCTGTCCGACGTCAGCCACGGACAGGGAGCTGACGCCCCCCGCTCGCCTTATTGAGATAATTCCCTTGTTTTAGATCAACGGCCTACGGCCCAACGCTAACCAAACGACCTATGCCCGACGACTACCAGGCCAGCCTTGATTTCCTGTTCGGTCGGCTGAACTATGAACGGGTGGGCATGCCGAGAATTCCGGCCGAGCTGCGGCTGGGACGGATGCGCCGGCTCTTGCGCAGGTTGGGCGACCCACAAGCCGGGTTACGAATTATTCATATCGCGGGTACCAAGGGCAAAGGCTCGACCGCCGCGATGCTGAGCGCGGCCTTGTCGGCTTCCGGGTTGAAGACGGGCCTGTTCTGTTCGCCCCACCTGCATCGCCTGGAAGAGCGGTTCCGCATCAACGGCCTTGAAGCGACGGCCGACGACCTCATCGCCTTGACCGACGCGGTGCGACCCGCCGTCGAAGCGCTCGACGCCGATGAAACGCATCACCGGCATCGAGGCCCGACCTTCTTCGAGATCACCACGGCGATGGGCCTGCTTCACTTCGCCAGGCAAAACACAGACGCCGTGGTCCTGGAGGTCGGCATGGGAGGCCGCTTGGATTCGACCAACTGCGTCCGCCCCTTACTGGCGATCGTCACGTCGATCTCGCTGGACCACACCCGCCAGCTTGGCTCAACCCCGGGCGCGATCGCTGGCGAAAAGGCCGGCATCTTCAAACGTGGCCGACCCGCCCTCAGCGGCGCTCAAGGCGCTGAGGCTCGCGCCGCGAGTCGACTCGCGGCCGATCGGCGTTCCATCCCCTTGCGTGAGATCGACCGCGACTTCCAATTCCAATATCAACCCCCCGAACCTCCATTGACCGGGCCGACCGCCGGCAAGGTGACGGTGCAGACCTGGCGAACCGCTTGGGGCTCGATCGACCTGCCGCTGCTCGGTCCCCACCAGGCGCACAACGCGGCCGTCGTCCTGGCGGCGCTCGATCTGCTGGCCGAGCAAGGCATTGAGGTCAGCCGAGAGGCGGTCGAGCGCGGGTTCTCCCGCTTGCAATGGCCGGCGAGGGTCGAGGTCCTCTCTGACGCCCCCTGCCTGGTCATCGACGGAGCGCACAACGTCGCCTCGGCGCAGGCCCTGGCCGAGACCCTGGCCGTCTGCTTTCCGCCGACCTTCCGCACCCTGGTCTTCGGCACGACCCGCGACAAAGACCTCCACGGTCAGTTGCGGGCGCTCCTGCCCTTGGCCGACGCGGTGATCGCCACCTGCTACATCGAGAACCCCCGCGCCGTGCCACCCGAAGAAATCGCCTCGGCGGTTCAAGACCTCTCGAACCTCCGCGCCACAATCACCCAAAACCCCACCGCCGCGCTCAACGAAGCCCGCCGCGTGACGCCCCCTAACGGTCTGATCTGCGTCACCGGCTCCCTCTTCCTGGCCGCCGAGACCCGCGCCCTCGTTCTGGCCAGGCCGACCCAAGCCGCGCCGGCCGCCCTTGGTCCTTTGATCGCCCTTGGCCCGTCCTCCGTTTGACCTACCGCTGGAAGCTGCGGAGCGCTGCGAAGTCTGGGTGCCAAGACAGCCAGTGTAAGCCGGCCGAAAATGTGCTCCGGGTGGTGCTTGATGGACCGACAATCAAAAAAATGCCGAGCCGCCGGGTGCCACGGGTTGTACTCAACCCGTGCCGTAACAACGTCCGATCGCACGGGTTCCAAGTACGGAATCCGTGGCACCCTACGCGGCGAACACGTTCTGGAACGGAGCGAGCCGGATCGCGATTTGAAAAACTGGGAATCCGCAAAAATAAACTGATTCGCCGGACTTGCTTCTTGTCATAAGCCTCGGGACCGTTCACGATAGTAATAGGTATGATTAGGCGCGAGAACGCCTCGTGCCGACTGACCCATTCGACCAGAAAGGCTCAACGTCGAGCCGACCCAAGCCTAAACGACGAGGTATCCAAGCCATGTCCGCGATCGCCGAACAGATCGTTGCGCCGCTCAAGAAAACCATCAGTGACAAGCAAATGGCCGCCAACAAGGCCAATGCCCAGAAAAGCACCGGACCGCGCACCGACCGCGGCAAGTCGTCGAGCCGCCGCAACGCCGTCAAGGACGGCCTCACAGGCGACGGCGTCGTCTTGCCCACAGACCTTGAAGCCGAGGTCCGGGCCGAGATGGCCATCTTCGCCGCCAAGTTCCTGCCGACTGACGACTACGAACATCGCCTGATCAGGCAGGCCGCCATTGGCAGCGTCCGGTTTGAACGCTTGCA
>JBDTIR010000691.1:0-11010 GCA_039936275.1 Isosphaeraceae bacterium
GGCCCGAATGATCGATAAGGTATCCACTCCAGGCTGCCCTCGAGGGCCGAGGACCTCGGTAATGACCCCTTCACCGTCGCGGTCTGGAGTGGGATAGCGCACCATCTCCATCGCGACCTTGTCGCCAGGCTTCGCCCCCTTGGCTCCCGGATCGCCAACGCACAAAGGTTCACTAAACGTCTTGCCGTCGACCTGAACGTAGCCGTCTCCCCCGCTCTCGAAATAAGTGCCCACGAACAGGCCGGAGGCCCTCACGACCACCCGAACGACCCGCCCTTGATGGTTATATCCAGGCGTATGCGAGCGCTTGACGATCTTGACCGCCACCTCATCGCCGGTTGAGGCGTCAAGCCCCGCGTCCGGAGGAATGAAGATGTCGTTCGCCTTGCCTTCCGACTTCGCGGGCCTGACGAAGCCGAACCCCTTTGATGATCTGCGGAAAGTGCCGACAACCGTCCCCGAATCGGTCGGCTTGCTCAGCGACTTATCCTTGTTGATTTCCAGGCGTCCCGATTTGACTAACCCCTTGACCGTCGCTCGGAACTCCGCATAATCGTCCGGCTCGACCTGGAACCGTCGGGACATCGCCTTGAGGGTCAAGGGCTTGTAGTCCGCCCGGGCGACCAGGCCCATCACCTTGTCTTCATAATGGCTCATGGCCTGTGCCCTTTGTGTTTTGCGCGAACTGCCCGCCCTCGTGCCGGTTCACACTTCTGAGGAGGATGACGCCCCACCGACATCCCGCTGGCCAATGGCAATGCCCCGATCGCTCTTTCGCTTCATCGGTGGACTAGAAATCGATGCGACCACGATTTGGGAGATAGCGTCCCCCTCGGCCAAGCAGAGATCAAACGGCCCGAGATTGGCGATCTCCAGGGTGATCTGGCCCCACCACCCTGCGTGAATGGTCGGTGCGGTCATGTGGACGAGAAGTCCGGTTCGGGCCGATGAACTTTTGCCATCGATGAAGCAAATTAACCGAGGATCGATCTCCGGAGTACCGACCGCTTCGCGCGTTTGCCAGAGGAAGAAACCGCCCGGCCGCAGAATGACCCGATCGCCGTCACGATAGACCAGATTTGCGTGATTCGGGTCCGCCGGAATGCTTCGGTAGAAATCTCGGGAGAACGCTCGGAATTTGTACTTCCCGACGCGCAGCCAGGGATCATTGCCTGCTTCTTCTTGCCTGGCCTTGAACGCCTCAACGTCCCAGATTTTAGCCTCCTCCACCCGATCCAGGTGAAGGTCAATGGACGTTGTATCGTATTCCTCGGGTGGCGGGTTAACGATCAACTGCTTGGTCTCGACAGCGAACTTGAGATCACGGTCAGACAGATACATGGGCCTTGGGCTCCGGCGGCTTGATCTCGGTAGGCCGGCTCCTCACGATCTTCTGATCCACGGCGATCACCTCACCGTCGGGAACCTCAACGATCATCTGGCCGTCGTCGGTCTGGTCGATCACCCGGGCGGCGACCATTCCGGGGGCCTCTGTTGCCGGTTCCGTTTCGGCGACAAGCCTCCCTTGAATGTTCCAGCAGAAATGACGGGGAGCAATGCTGCGATAGGGCGATCCGTTGGCCAAAGTGACCTCGAAGATCCGCTCGCCGGAGAATCCTCCGAGAGCCAAGATGCATGGTAGGGCGACAAATCGGCGTCCGGACATCGACATCATCCTCGAAACCTCCCCTTGGTCCGTTAACGAACAGATGACATCCATGCTGGGATCGTCCCAGTCCCCTTTCATTACTGAACAGTATACACCCTGGCCGCCGCTTAACAAAGGTAGCTCAACGCGCGAACGCCGGTTGGATGATTGCCCAGACCGCCTCGGCCATCAGGCGATGTCCCTTGCTTGAGAGATGGATCGAATCAACCGTGGCCCCCTTGGTCGTCAAGACGCCGAGCAAGACTCGTTTCGGCACCAAGACCGCGCCATGACGCTTCGCCAGGCGGCGTTGAAGCACGCCGTATCTGTTGTAAAAGGGAGGAAGTGGTAATTCCAGAAGAATGACGGTGCGTTTCTGGGATCGTAATCGTGAGAGCAGAAGGTCAAGCCCCTGCTCGAACGTCTCGGGCGTTGTGCCTCCGAGGACGTCGTTACCCCCGATCTCCACGATGACCAACCCGGCACCGTCATCGACCTCCTTGGCCTGGCTCTGCGCTGAGGCTACGGTGGCGCCCATCCTGGCGAAATCAAGGAGCGTCAAGGCCCGTGTTCGCTCCAGCCGCCCGGGCCAAGTCTCGACCGTTCGATCGCCCACGCCGGCGCTGAGCGAATCACCCACCACATAGACGTTGGGACGCCCCAGCTTGGGCAAGACGGGCAGAAAATGGTAAGGCAGTTCGAGCGCCACGCCGAGCCACCAGATCGCGAGCACCGCGCCCCGTAACCAGGGCTTGCCCCCTTGCCAACGCACCCTGGATGACCCTTCGAGCCCGACCCAGATCAGCGACGCGGCCCCAGCGATCACATAAAACCAGCCCGGCAGTGGGGTCGCGGACACTGCGACCAAGATCAATCCCAGACATGCAAGCACTGTCCGGCCGAAGGCAAACCAATGGTTTCGCGGCCGACATGCCAGGAGCACCGACAGTGAAATCAGCATCGCGCCCGAGAAGAAGGCCTGGCCGCTAGCGATGTGATACACAACGGCATTCATCGCATCAATTCAATGTCAGTCGGCATGATCGACATGGTTTGATCTCCCGCAGGCCAAAAAAACCCGGCAAAAAAGTCGGTGTCAAGATTAAGATCGGTGAATTTTCTCCTCAGAGCATGCTCCATTCTCCGCTTCGGCTCCTGACCCTTTGTGCGTCTCCCCTTTGTGCGTCTTTGACCCTGTTTTGCGTCCATTTTCATCTATTCGGGACCCTGCCAGAATGGCGGCATGTCGGCTGACACCGGATTTGCCTTTCTCAATCGCCTCCTTCAGAGGGGCTATCGCGTTGACGTCTCCATTTCTCGAACTCGTGGCGCGGAGGCTCAGGAGTGACTGCGTTCCGCAACCTCTCTGGAAGCGGATCGAAGCACGCCTCGAAACTGTCGAACATGCAAGTGTTAATGCTGCTATATGTAAGCATCGAAGCGTACCGAAGCGTTCGCGAGGCCATCTCGCGGAACGGGGCGGAGCACGCCTGATAGTCGTCATGGGTGATCGATTCGACGGATGGATCGAGGCCTTCATGATAGAACCGCGCGTCGGCGTAGTTCATGGCGGCATAATCGACCGCGTTCCCCGCAGCCAAACCATCGCCAAGGCCGATCTCCTCGAGAATGAGGGCCGAAGGGGCAACGTGGGTAAAGTCATATTCCTCATCCTCCTGGATGAGTTCGCCGATCCGCTTCATCAGAGCCTCGCGGCGTTGCGGGTCGTCTGCACGCCCCAGCGCGAAGTTCCAAGCGTAGTCGATGGCATCGCGTTGCAGGAAGCGCCTGAGGAAGTGCTCCGAGTAGAGGCCGACGCTCTTCTCGACCATCGCCGCCGCATAGGCAATCCGCATGCGCAAGGGAAGCCGCACCAGCTCCTCGGGCGTGACTTCGAGCCGTGGTGGAGGAATCGACTCTTGCTCCATCGTGGTTTCTCTGGGAACACCCTTGGAGATCAAAGTAAACGTATGATTGCAGTAGGGATTAATCAAGCTGATCCGTCATCCGTGTGAGATTCGGTTCCTGTCGCGAGCCATGCCAGATCGTCAGAACCTGGACCCGTACTTGTTCCTCATCGACCGTATAGAAAATCCGATACACCCCGCAGACGAGCTCACGGATGAGACGCTTCGGGTCTCGTGGATAACACGGGCCGATCCGGGGGAATGATCGAAGAACCTCGACATGACTCGTGATGGCTTCACCAGTCGTCCTGGCGGCTTCAGGACTGGAGCGAGCCAACTGACCGACGATCGCCTCCAAATCGGCGATCGCCGGCTCGGCCCAGACTATTTTAAAAGCCATACGACAAGCCTTCGCTTCACGTCCTCGTGATCAACGACCCGTCCCTCACGCACGGCCTCTTCACCCCGCCGGATCGCCGCGAGAATTTGGATCTCTTCCAGGATCTCCTCCAGCGTGGATTCCTCGGGCAACGTCCGGACGATCTCCAGCACGGCGTCGCGGTTCGACATCGGCTCACCTCGCGTCAAGTCCTCAGCCTCAATCAATAGGAAACCGGACGGGCGGAACCCCTCCGCTCTCTCTCGCCGTCAGGCCTCCTCGTCTTCCACTCCATTATTCGCCACCGGGGCCCCTTTGAACAGGCGGCGGCCGAGGTTCTGGTGGAACGGGGTCCAGCTTGATTCGCGGGTCGGATCGTCGCGGATCTCGCGGGTGAACAGGTGGATCTTGGCGTCGAGATTGTCCAGGTAATGAAGCGCCACGGCCTCGGGGGTCATCGGCAGCTTGGGACTTCCGAACTCGTGCGTGCCGTGATGACTAACAATCATGTGCTTGAGTCTGAGCAGTAATTCAGGCGGGAACGGTTCGCCGGTGAGGTCGGCCGTCTGATCGACCTTCTGGCGGAGCATCTCGACCCCCATCACCAGGTGGCCCAGAAGTTGACCCTCGTCGGTGTAGGAGAAAGCCCGGTCGTAGCTTAATTCGTCCACCTTGCCGACGTCGTGCAGGAAGATCCCGGTCAAGAGCAGGTCGCGGTCGATCTCGGGATAGAGATCAAGAATCCGGTCGGCGACGTTCATTAACGTGACGACGTGTTCAAGCAAGCCCCCTTGGTAGGCGTGATGGTTCTTGATGCCGGCGGGCGCAGAGGTGAACTTGTGGAGAAAGGCGTCGTCGATCAGGAAGCATTCGGCCAGCGCCCGAAGATGCGGGTTGCTCATGCCGAGCAAGAGCGTCCGCAGTCTGGTGGTCAGCTTGCCAATGTCGCGGACGGCCTGGGGAAGGAACTCGGCTGGATCGATTGCCGTCGGGTCGGCCGGCTCGATGTACGACAGGATGACTTGCAGGGCTCCTTGAAAGACCTGCACCTTGCCGCGCACATGGAGCAAGTCGCCCGGCTCAAAGGTGCGCGCCAGGCCTTCGCTGGCGTTCCAGAGCCGGGCGCCGACGGCTCCGGATTTGTCGCGCAAGTCAAGGTGAAGATACAGGTTCCCCTGACGGTTGGCTCGGAGTTGCTTGTCGGCGACCAGGAAGACGTCGTCGATCGAGTCGCCGTTGGCCAGTTGATTCACATAGCGGCGGGTCATCGGGGCGAATCCGATCGCGTCAAGAGGGACGCGGGGCCGGCAGGGTCGGTTCGTTCCAGCCCTCCTCCCCGTTGAGCGGCGATTGTAGAGGCCGCCCGACGCTCCGGTCAAGGAGCCTTGGCTAGGGAGCGCGTGGCGGGACCGATCAAAACGATCGATCCCACCGCGTCTGGATTGATCACTCAGCCCCGCCGGGGCGGCCGGTGCGCGTGGGTCGCCTGGAGCGCCGCGCGCCTCGCCGCGACCGATCCCGGAGCATGGGTCTGACCGGGGAAGAACCGCTGGGACAAGGCGTTCAAGAGCACGTCACGAGGGCCGGTGATCAGGTCGGTGATCGTGTTGGGGTCAGGGTTCCCCACGGTGTCGATCGGTCCCAACGCGGGATACGGGAAGACGTTCCCCGCCGGGGGCGTGGGCACCAGGATTCCCGCTGGAGGCAAGCCGGGGATTGACGGACCGACTTGCTGGACGGGACTCAGGTTGGTGTTGGGCCCTCGACCGATCTCGCGGATCTCGCGGATCGAATTGAAGGGGTCGACAATCACCCCGATGTTGTAGACCCCTGGCATTTGCGGCAAGACCACGACCGGCCCTTGTAGCGTGGCCACGTTGACCGGGGTATCGACGTTGACGTCGCCCAGCACAATCCCTTGCGTTGGGACCAGTGACAGGGGCGGCAGGCTATCCAGGCTGAACTGCGCCAGGACTATGTCGCCAGGACCGAACGCTGTATCGGTCGAAGCGACCAGATCGACAACGAGCGGCCCCTGCGTGGCCGTATCGACCGTGCCATAGTTGGCCACCTTGATCCACGGCTGGATCGCGTCGCCAGCCTGCATCACCGGCGGCAGATCGAGCGCGGTCGCTTGCAAGTCGGGCAAGGGCGCGGCGACCAAGATCGGCACGCCGACGCGGGTCACGTTGTTGGCCCGGTTGGTGTCCTGCGTGAGTCGGGCGGTATCGATCTTGAAGTAGGCGTATACCGTGCCGCCGCTGCCAGGGAACCGCCGCAGTCGGGTCTGGGGCATGTTCACCACGCCCTCGATCTGCTGGAACGAGTTCTGCGGCGCGCTCGGCACGGCCACTGAGCCGATTTTCACGGCCCCTGGGCCGAAGTGCGACCTCGGTGACAGGTAGACGTCCACCCGGGTCGGACCGACGTCAGCCGAGCTGGGCATACCCGGCATGATCGCCAGGGGTTCGATCAACGAGCTGGCGCCCAGGTTGCGGACGTCAACCGAGACGGCAAGCGGCCCGCCATAGGCGGCGACCGGCGCGGGCGTCCCGGAGACCGTCAGGTCGGGCAACGAGTACCCCAGGGGCGTGGACGTCAACAGTTCACGCCCTTCCAGCCGCTCCGGGGCGGCCCGGTCCAAGCGGCGTCGGACGCGAACGCGCCTCCGCCGGGCATCCATTGGCAACACCGTCTCACCTCCGTGCGGCCGGGATCTCCAGCCTTTGGTTGTGCGGATTCAAACGAAACAAAAAGGTCCGCCGGCAAATGGCGCCAAGCGGCCCGCGACCACCCGGCGGTTTCACCCTTTAATGTCGTCAACCGTCGGGCCTCAAACCGACCCTTTTGCCCACCTCGACCCGGTTTCGCGCCTTGATATGCAATGAGTTACGAACACAAGGATCGTTCCCGGCAATCAGATGATGTCGGTTGATCTGGAAAATCAGGTGGACCAAGGACCAATCCGAGAAATCCGCGTGTTGCGGTCCCGGCGCGGCTTCAACGCGCGGAGGCCGTTCTGGTAAACTATCGAGTCCGTTTAGATCGTCGTCCGACCCTCGATTCGCGTCGGACGACCTGGAAGGACCGATGCCGCCGTTCCGTTCGCGTCCAATCTTCGCGCCTTTTTTCTCAGGAGTTGCTCGTGCGCTGGTCGCAAGCCCTGATCCCGACTCAGAGGGAAGCCCCGGCCGACGCCGTGGCCCCCAGCCATGTCTTGCTGCTTCGCGCGGGCATGATCCGGCCCCTCAGCTCCGGGGCGTATACGTACCTGCCCCTCGGCCTGCGCGTCCTGAACAAGGCCGTGCGCATCGTCCGCGAAGAAATGGACGCCGCCGGCGCTCAGGAACTTTTGATGCCCGCCCTTCAGCCGATCGAACTCTGGCAAGAGTCCGGCCGCTACGAAAACATGGGCGGCATCCTCATGGAACTCAAACTCAGCGGCGACCGCCGCGCCACGCTCGGACCCACCCATGAAGAAGTCGTCACCGACCTTGTACGAAACTTGATCACATCGTACAAACAATTGCCCATGACCCTTTATCAGATCCAGACCAAGTTTCGCGACGAGGCCCGCCCCCGGTTCGGCATCCTCCGCACCCGCGAATTCCTGATGAAGGACGCCTATAGCTTCGACGCCAACCTCGAACAGCTCAATCACTCGTATGACCTCATGTACGAGGCCTATTGCCGAATCTTCGACCGTTGCGGCCTGCCGTTCGTCGCCGTCGAGGCCGAGAGCGGCCCGATCGGCGGCGACAGCTCGCACGAGTTTATGGTCCCCGCGGCAATGGGTGAAGACGTCGTCATTCAGTGCCCGCAATGCGACTACGCCGCCAACCGCGAAAAGGCCGAGATCGGGGCGGGGCCTGAGCCCGCCCCCGCCACGCCCGCGGCCGACGCCCCCGCCTATCAAAGCGTGACGACCCCTGGCCGTCGCACGATTCAAGAGGTGTGCGACTTCTTGAAGTGTGACGAATCTCACTCCGCCAAGCTGCTCGTCTTCGTCGCTGACGGCCAGCCGGTAGCGGTCCTCGTCCGGGGCGACCACGAGGTTAATGAGTCCAAGGTCCGCCACGCCTTCCAGGCCAAAGAGCTTTCTCAGGCTGACCAACCCTTGATCGAGAAAGTCACTGGCGCTCCGATGGGTTTTCTCGGCCCGATTGGCTTGAAGCTCCCTCTGGTCGTTGACCGGGCCGTCGCGGCGATGCCCAACACGGTGGTCGGCGGCAACGCCGTGGACGTTCACCTCACCGGAGTCGTCCCTGGCCGCGACTTCCCCTTGGAAAAGGTGCTTGACTTGCGCAAGGCCGAGCGCGGCGACCCTTGCCCGCGCTGCGGGACCCCGATGGTGGTGAATCAAGGGGTCGAGATCGGCCACGTCTTCAAGCTCGGCACCAAGTATTCGGCCGCGATGGGGGCCACCTTCCTGGATGACAAGGGGCAGGCCCAACAAGTCATCATGGGTTGCTACGGGATCGGCGTCAACCGGATTCTCGCGGCGGCCGTCGAGTCTGGGCACGACGCCAACGGGATCATCTGGCCGCTTACTCTGGCCCCCTATGAAGTCGTCGTCGTGCCGCTTCAAGTCGCCAACGAGACCGTCGTCGAGGTGGCCAACACGCTCGCCAAGGCCCTGACCGAGGCTGGCGTCGAGGTCCTGATCGACGACCGCGACCAGCGCCCGGGGGTCAAGTTCAAGGACGCCGACCTGATCGGCATCCCCTTGCGGATCGTGGTCGGCGAGCGCGGCCTGAAGGAAGGAACCATCGAGGTTAAATGGCGCACCGACGCCCAGGCCCATCAGGTCTCAGCCGCCACCGCTGCCGAGGCGATCCTCGCCGAACTCGACGCCACCCGCAAGGCCCTTGAAGGCCGCGTCGCCGAGCGCCAGGTCGCCCGCGCCGTCCAACGGAACAAGTAATTATGGCCCGACGCCTTCCGTTCATCCTCCTGGGTCTGATGACCCTCGCTGCCTTTGGGGGCCCGGTCGTCTTCGGCCTGGTCCTCCAAGGCGGCCCAAGACCCGACTGGCCCCCCGACCGCCCTGTCGAGTGGTGGACTCTGGCCGGCGTCACGGCCATGGTCCTCGTGATGATGACCGCCAGTATCGCTCTCTCCGTGGCGAACCAGCGGGCCATAGCCCGAATTAAGACCACGAAAGAGCCGATTGACACCGATCGAGCCGCGCCGAACACGTCTTGAATCGATTCTTGAAGTCTACGAATATTAACGAAATTGAGCCCTCAACGAACACTGATCTAAATCGTCCCGGACCGGTTGTTCGTTGAACGCTCAACGTTAATCGTGCATATCTTTTGCAAATGTGATGCCAGACTCCGGCATGAGCCATGACATTGCCGGAGGGTACGCCAACCGATTCTGGTAAGACCGGGACAGCCGGGGCGGCTTTCCCACATTGGCCGGTTTGGCCCAGCCGCCTTCGGCTGGTCTGCCAGAATCGGTTGGCGCACCCTTGCCGAAGACGGTCCCGGGACGATCTTGACGCCTTGAACTCTTTGCTCTATGACACTGTCGGCCTCTTCGGTCAGGTTGGCCAACGACCAAGGGAATCGTGTTCGAATCGATCCAAGACGTGATCCCAATCCAAGAAAAAAGGAGAACGCCGTGACTTGGACGGTGAGGCGACGGCTGATCTCGGCATTCGTAGTCGTCCATCTCTCGGCCACGGTCCTCTGGAACCTACCCGCCAGCGCGTTCCGAGACCGCTGTACCGCCTGGGCGGGCTTCTACATGTTGCCCCTGGGACTCTGGCAGGACTGGGGAATGTTCGCCCCCAATCCGGTGCGCGACACCCTCGCCCTTGAAGCTGTTGCGCTCGATCGTCGGGGGCTCTTGCACACTTTCTCGTTCATCCACGCGGCGGAATCTTCCCCATGGGAAGGCCCCTGGCTCTACCGGCATAGCAAGTTCGCCACCAGCCTCGCCGACGAGTCGTGTAAGGCCCAGCGCGAATACACCGCGAGGCACGTCGCCCGCTCACTCGACGTCCCCGCCAACGATTACCCCCTGGATGTGCAACTTCTTTTCCAGGTGAGCCCCATCCTCAAGCCCGGCGAGCCGTCCAAAGCTCCAGGGCCGCTGGTGATCGAAACGTACCGGTTCCCGACCCTGGAGGAGGCGCAACCGTGACCCCTTGGCGACTCTGGGATCGGTTCTGGTTCACGCCGACCTCGGCGCGCCCCTTGGGGGCGATTCGCATCCTCTTCGGCCTGACCTGGCTATTGAATCTGGCACTCCTCATCCCTGACGCCGACTACTGGCTCAGCAGCGCCGGCATGCTTCGAGGCGGCGAGGTCCGAGAGCTGGCCGGTCCTTGGCGGCCTTCGCCGCTGCAATGGGTGCAAGACCCGGCGGCGGTCCATGCGTTTCTCGCCCTCTCGGCCGTCATCGGCGTGCTGTTTACGCTCGGCTGGCGCACCAGAATCAACGGAATCTTGCTTTATCTGGCGACGATCTCGATCCACCACCGTAACCTGCTTACGGCCAGCGGCGCCGACTGCCTGCTGGCGATCCTCGCCTTCCTCTTGATGCTCAGTCCTTGCGGCGCGGCCTACTCGCTTGACGCCCGCCGAACAGCCCGACGTCTGGGCGCCTGGTTCGAGCCGTTGATCGCGACCTGGCCTTTACGTCTGATCCAGATTCAGATCAGCCTGATCTACCTCACGACCGCCTGCCTCAAAAGCGCCGGCGAGGACTGGCTCGATGGCTCGGCCTTGCATTATGTGTTGAACAATGGCGAAGTTAGCCGGTTTACGTTCGGCCTGGATCAGCTTCCCCAAGTCACTTGCTGGTTGACTTACGCGGCCCTGGCCGTTGAGTTCGCCCTGGTGGTCTTCCCTTGGTTCCGCAAGACGCGCCCCTGGGTCTTGCTGCTTGGCCTTGGCCTGCACGGGTCAATCCTCCTGACGGTCAACATCCCGATCTTCGGCGAGCTGATGTGCCTGAGCTACCTCGCCTTCCTGACACCCGCCGAGTTCGACGCCCTGCTCCGCCTCGTCCGCCCCCGAATCTTAACCCGCCAAACACCGCACGCCCCCTTCCCGCCCCCTTCC
>JBDTIR010000692.1:0-4362 GCA_039936275.1 Isosphaeraceae bacterium
CTTGCCGGATTCCGGGGTGGTGGTTCAAAAGTAACCGATACGCCCGATCAAGTTGACGCAGATCTCCTTGTTTTCCAGGAATTTTCGATCCGAGATTCGACAGTCCCGTCGTCAATTCCGGATCGAATCAGCCAACACCCCGGAATCCATCATGAAGCCCAGCCTTAATCCTCGGAGTATGTCTCAGGCAGGCATTCGGGACCCGGGAGCGGGGGCGTCCAGGCGGGGAGAGAGCCAGGCGGCGATATCGTCGAGCACGCGGCGGTTCTCGGTGTCGTTGAGCGGTTCATGGAGCATTTCCGGATAGACGATCAGGGTCTTGTCGGCAGCGCCAAACGTGTCGAAGACCGAGCGCGACGCCTTGGCGTCGACGACCGGGTCGGAACCGCTGAGCAAGAGCAGCAAAGGGACCTGGATCTCGGTGGCTCGGGCGGCGATCATCGGGCCTCCTTCGACCATGCCGAAGTAAAGCGGAGCGCTGATTCTGGCGTGCCGGAGCGGATCGTGTCGGCGAGTCGCCAGGTCGTCGAGGTCTCGGGTCATCTGAGTCTCGTTCAGGGCCGAGTCCATGGTCACGCCAGGCGCGAACCGAAGCAACCCTTTGCCGACCAGGCGTTTCCACGAAGGAACCTGGACGGCGAGCCGGATCGACGGATTGGACAGAATCAGGCCGGCGACGTCCGAGCCGTCTTCGAGCACGAGTCGCAAGGCGACCTGGCCGCCGTTGGAGTGCCCCAGAACGATCCGAGGGAGCCCTGGACGTTCGAGACCGGCCCAGGTTAGGGCGGCGCGGAGATCGGTCGTCAACTCGTCGTAGAGCCGGACGACGCCCCGACGCCCGGGACTGCGGCCGTGCCCCCGGAAGTCAAAGGTCAGAACATCCACCCCAAGGGCTGGCCCGAGCGCTTCGGCCACATGGCGATAGCAGCCGCCGTGCTCCCCCAGGCCGTGGGCAATGATCAAGACCCCTCGCGGGCTTGGCCAAGGCCAGTGCCAGCCGTGGAGCGCGAGGCCGTCGGCCGTGGGAAGGGTCACGCCATGTCCGACCGCCTTGTCAGGGTCCGTCGCCATTGATTCCTCACTCGCGTGCGCTTACCGTCGTCAAAGGCAAAAGCGCCGACCAGATCCAGGTCCAGTGACGGTCGGACGTTTGTCGCACGCCAACGGCCGGCAATCCCATCTCTTTGACAATGGCGCGAACCTCAACGATTGTCAACGCCGCGCGCAGAGACTCGGCGAACAAAGCCCGCGCGGCAGGCCCTTCCGACCCGGCGTGCGTTGTCACCAATGCTGCCAGAGCGGCCTCAGATTCAGGGCGGATCAGGTCGCGCACGAACAGGGTTCCCCCAGGGGCGACCAGGCGAGGCAGTTCGGCCAATGCGAGCCGAGGGTCGGGAATATGGTGGATGATCGTATTGGACAGGACCGCCTCGAACGACCCGGCGGGCAAGTTCACCCCTTTGGCGTCGGCCTCGACCAATCGGACGCGGTCGGTCAAACCGGCTTCGACGAGATTCTGGGCGGCCAGGTCAAGCATCGACCTGGCCAGGTCGATCCCGAGGACCCGGGCCAACGGGTCAGCCCGGCAGAGCGCGATCGGAATCCTGGCCGGGCCGGTGCCGACGTCAAGCACTTCCCCCCCTCGGCAAAGGTCGTGCACTTCCAGAAAGTCGGCGACGAACCGCGCGTTGACTTCGGCGTGGTCCATCGCGTCGTAGGCGATTGCCTCAGCGGGGGAGTCCATCGCCTCAGGTTCGAGAACGCGGGGGATCATCGAGAAGTTCAACCTCCAGGAGTTTGTCTGGGCCTGAGCAGCGACCTCGGGCGGAACCAAGGGCGCACCCATCGCCTGACCAGCCAGAGCACCCCAAGCACCAAGGCCCAGATCGGTAGCCAGGGGACGATCGACACCAACGTCAGGATGACGCCTTTGAGGAACCACGTCAACTGGTCGATCGAGCTTTGAAACCGCCGGGTGATCAGGGCGGCGAAGGTCGGCGACGTGGCGGGCACGTACTCGCGGACCTCGCGCACGTTGATCGTCACGGTCGTCAACGAGGTCAGGTTGGCCAGCAGTTTCCGACGCCCCTCGAATCGCTCGATTTCGCCGCGAACCCGGCTGATCTCCTTCTCGACGTCAAGGATCTCCTTCAACTTGCCGGTCGATTCCTCCAGGTGCTTGACCAGGCGTCCTTCTTCCACCTGCTTGTTCTTGATCCGGGCTTCCAGATCAAAGAACTCCTCGGTCACGTCTTGCGAGTTGGTCGACCGCCTCTGAAGTTCCCCCAGGGCGATGACCGAGGCGATGAACGACTCAAACCGTTCAGTCGGAATCCGCACCTTCCAGGTCCCCGAGCGTTGCTCGCCAGGAGCCCCTGAGAGGTTCGAATCGGCCAGGTAGCCGCCCGATTCCTTGACCAGGCGGGCAATTCCTTGCTCGGCCTTGGGGAAATCCAGGACGGTCAGGTCCACGTCGGCCGTGTAGATGATCTTGCGAGGCACCTCCTTGGGCGGAGCGGTCTCGACCTGGGCGGCCTCGTCAAACTTGTCCGCGGGCGACTCCGCCGGGAGCGCCTCGCCGGTGGCGTAATCGGCTTCAAAGGCGGGTGCAGGCGACGCGCCGCGAGTCGCTGTCATGTTGGATTTGTACGATGACGAATTCGGGGCCTCTCCGCAGCCGAGGCCCACGAGCATCCCCAAGGCCAGCCAGCCAGTCCACGGTTTCATTTGGAATCAAAGCCCCCGTTGTTCGATACCGTCCCGTTCCAGAAGATAACGGACAAGTCCCTCTCAACCTTAGATACGGAACGAACGTGGGCGATATCGAGCGCAGTCTGGACTTCGAATCCTGGCTCATCCCGGTCGATACCCTTAGATTCAGTCACCAATCTGAAGAGGCGACGACTCGCACTTCCCGATGAACCGTTGCCGGCCGATTGAGCCCGCCTGCCCGGCGTCCGACGCCCTCAACACTGAGAGGGGCGGCTCGCCCCCGACCCCGCTCAACGCCGCGATCGCAAGGCATCTCGAACGTCCAGGAAGAGGGCCGTTTCGCGCCCGGCTGACCGGTACCCATAAACACATCGATCAGCCATCAACCCTCGGGAAAGACGGTTCCTTAAGAGAGAGCCAGACATCGGCCCCGTTTGAGTACCACTCATCGTACTCGACCAGTGCTTCGGTTCGACATAAACGCACTTGTCGAGCACGACCAGTGGCACCCAGAAACAGCTACTTACCAGTGCCACCCTACACCGTTAACCATGACGATTACTCGAATCGGAATGTGTCGCTTATTGAGCCGCAAATCCTTTTCACGAATGAGATTGGGTGACCGAGGCTCCGAAAGGGATCACCCTGTCTCAGCTTCGATCCGGGTTCTCACTCTCGGAATTTCCCACGTCGCCGCTTTCGACCGAGAACAACCGGGGGCCAGGTCGCTCGACCGGGCCATTCAATCTTCCCCACGATTCCGGGGTGTTTTGCCGTATCGTCGCAAGTCGATATTCAATAACAAGTAAAGATCATGGTTAACAGCGTAGAGTGCCACCCTACGCGGGCGAGGCGGCCGACTTCTCCACAGAAACCAGGTTTCAGTTTATATTTCGAGGGATGGCCAAGCCGGAATCCTGACCTGACACCGGGTTTCCCCGCCAAGCCACCGCGTCACTCCTCGACTCCACTCAGGTTTCCGCCTCGGCCAACCGTTAAAACATGAACTGACACCAGGTTTTCTTCATGTTTCCGACGGGTGGCCAGGGTGCGGGTGCCACGAGGTTCGGTACTCCGAACCCGTGCCGATGACGTTGCTGACCCAACAGACGCAGAGGGAGATCGTCGGATCGATCTCCAAAAGGGACCGGGCGATGCCCAATCGAACAGCCACCTGGCGGGTTCCGTCGCGAGCCAGCAAGGGAAGACGCCGGTTGAAAGAGAACGTCACCTCGTGAGCGTTTCCCGGGATGGTTGCTCGTTGGCAACGTTTGCGCGCCAATGCATCGCTCGTGCTGGTGACTCACGGACCAGGTCCGTCAAAGATACGGGTTCGGAGTATCGAACCTCAAGGCACCCAAACCTCGGCCACCCGTCGCACGCCACGCTTGGCCCCGGCCAAATGTCGGGATTTCGTCCGGTTTGGGGTGATATCCCGAGCGTCAAGGATCGACGATACATCGAGGCGCTTGCCGCGCCGTCGCTCTTTGAAAATTCGCAATGACCAGGTTCTAGAGGCAAGTGGGCAGTAAGCAGTGGGTGCAGAATGAACCCAAGCTCCCGCGCCGAGCGAACCCAAGCTCCCGCGCCGAGCGAACCCAAGCTCCCGCGCCGAGCGAACCCAAGCTCCCGCGCCGAGCGAACCCAAGC
>JBDTIR010000693.1:0-1803 GCA_039936275.1 Isosphaeraceae bacterium
CTTCGGGATTGCGCAAGACCATTAGCGCCGTGCTCGCGACGTGGCGGAACCGCCTGGCGAGCAAGTCGCCCCGGTCGATCCCGTCCAGCACGTCGGCATCAAACTGCTCAGGGGCGAGCAAGGCCGGCAGGTCGTCGGCGATCAACCGAGCCCCGTCGGCCAGGCGGATCGACCAGCCGAGATCAGCCACGGTCAAGGCGAGGTCGCGGCCGAACCGACGTCCCAGTCTTGCCGAGACGGCACGCCCGAGGGCCTCGCAGGCCGACCGGCTCAAGGGGGCGTGGAAGGCGTAGGAATACCCTTCAAGGTCTGGCGATTCTTCGATCAAGAGCATGTCGAGGGCGGGCACTTCGCTCGCCTGCTCTTGCGCCAGGAAGAGGTCTTCCAGGGTCGCTGCCGCGTCGGGTTCGAGTTGGTATTCCTCGATCAGCCAGGCTCGCAAGGCGGCGGGGCCGTCGGTCATGACCAGGGCGGCTTGCTCGCGGAAACGACCGAGTTCGCGGGCCAGATCGGCGGAGAGCCCTTGGCGGTCGCTCGACCAGCGGGGCAAGGTCGGCTCGCCGCCCGAAGCCTTGGCATGAACGATCAAGCCGTCCAGGCGTTGGAACTCCAGCGATCGGCCGTCGAGCACAAAGCAATCGCCGCCTTGGAGCCGTTCGGCGTAGGCCCCTTCGAGCGTGCCGACCTCAACCCCATCGACCACCACTCGCACCGATTCTTCCGAGTAAATCGTGCCGACGTTGCTCCAGAACCAGCGAATCACCCGACGGTTGCGAACGCCGAACAGCCCGGCGTGCTTCCAGATTCTGGGCGCGGTCCATCGCGGCGGCGCGCCCGGTTCAGGCTCGACCGCACCGGCGGGGGCGGCCAGGTTCCCTGCCAAAAAGTCAAGACAGGCGTCAAAGTCAGGGCGACTCAACGTCCCCATCGAACCTGCCCGACGGACCAGGTGAAACGCCTCGTCGGCCGACCATTCACCGCTACACGCCATGCCGATCAACTGCTGACAGAGGACGTCGAGCGGCGCCTCGATCGGTCGGAGCGGCTCCACTCGCCCTTCGCGAGCGGCCTTGGCCGTGACCGCCGCGCCGGCCAGTTCGGCGGGCGTCGCGGCCAGAATCAAGCCTCGCGAAGCCGCTCCAGGCTGATGCCCAGCGCGGCCGACGCGCTGCAAGCACGTTGAGACGCTGCCAGGCAAACCAACCAGGACCGTCAGATCGGCCGAACCGATATCAACGCCGAGTTCCAGGCTGGTGCTCGTGACCACGGCCCGTAATTCGCCCGCCTTCAAGGCCGCTTCCACCTCGCGACGCCGCGAAGCGTCGAGCGCCGAATGATGCGCGGCGATCGTTTCCGCTCCGCCGTCGAGCTTTCGGCGCAGGTCGTGAGTAATCTTCTCGGCAAAGGCGCGGGTGTTGGCGAAGACGATCGTGGTTCGTTGCCTGGAGATTTCGGCGGTCAGACGTCTGATCATACGGCGATACGTTAAACCGCGATGCGGGCCTTCGTCGCCGCGCAAGAGTGATTCCACCTCCAGATGAATGGAGTTGTCGAGGGCAGGGCGGGGGGCCTCGATGATCTGGCAATGCCGAGACGGCCCGACCAAGAACCGCGAGACCGGCTCAGCGGGCCGACAGGTCGCCGACAGGCCGATGCGGCCCGGGTCGCGCTCCGTCAAGGCTGCGAGCCGTTCGAGCGACACGGCCAGATCCGCCCCTCGTTTGGTCGGAACCAGGGCGTGGATCTCATCCACAATAATATGTTCGACGGTACGAAACAGATCAAGCCAAGCGGGCTGGCTGA
>JBDTIR010000694.1:0-1514 GCA_039936275.1 Isosphaeraceae bacterium
CCGCCGCGATATCGACCCCGGGCGGGGCAAAACAGCCGCAGCCCATGCATACGATCGGCAGGCCCCCGGGGCCGACCGCCATCGAATCCATCGCCAGGCCACCGGGAATCGGCGTCAGCTCACCCGCGCTTGATTCGTCACCCTCGACCCGGACCAGGAACACGCTCTGACCGGCCGCGATCCGATCTCCAGAGCCCAGCCGCGCCCGTTCCACCTTGCGCTCGTTAACGAAGGTTCCGTTGGTGCTGCCCAGGTCGCGCAGCTCGCAACGGGGCGGGTTGATCTCGATCAGAAAGTGGTCGCGCGACAGCGCCGAGTCCTCTGGCATCGGGCAGTGGACGAACCGCGAACGGCCCACGATGAACGTGTCGTGACGATCGAACACGAACGATCGGCCCTTGCGTGGCCCCTGCATCACATCCAAGATGACTCGCATGGCTCCTCAACAGCCGGACGCGTTTGGAACGGGCTTCCAGAATCTAGGATACGAAATTTCGCGGCAGACGTGACTTGAACTAGAATAACAAGGCAGCCGGTCCCAAGGCGAGACGCGATTGACCTCGCCTTTGGACAATCCACCAAATCCACATGCCATTCATTGAAATTCGGCGATTGCCCGATGGACGAATCGTTCCATGATTCCTTCGTTCTTTGACCTCAACGACGAGGTGGCCGACGCCCTGAACCAGGGACGAGCCGTGGTAGCCCTGGAATCAACTCTGCTGGCGCACGGCCTCCCCTGGCCCGAAAATCTCCAGACCGCCCATGACTCCGAAGCGGCCGTGCGCCGGCAAGGGGCCGTGCCGGCGACGATCGCCGTGCTCGGCGGCCGGGTCAGGATCGGGCTCGACCCGGACGACCTGGAGCGGATCGCGCGGTCCGGATCGTTCCTCAAGGCCAGCAGGCGCGATCTGGGCGTCGTGGCGGCCCGAGGGCTCGACGCCGCCACGACCGTCTCGGCCACGCTCTGGATCGCGCGAACCGCCGGCCTCGCCGTCATGGCCACCGGCGGCCTGGGCGGGGTCCATCGCCATGCCGGGGCCAGCTTCGACGTCTCAACCGACCTGGATGAGCTGGCCCGCGCCGACGGCTGCCTGGTCGTCTGCTCGGGGGCCAAGTCGGTCCTTGACCTGTCCGCGACCCTCGAAGCCCTGGAGACTCGGGGCGTGGCGGTCGTCGGCTACCAGACCAACGACTGGCCGGCGTTCACCGTCGCCAAGAGCGGCCTCCCCTTGGAGTGGCGGGCCGAGTCCGCCGACGACGTGGCGGCCATCCTCCACGCCCAACGCGCCTTGCGACTGCCAGGCGCTGTCGTCCTGGCCCAGCCGGTTCCCGAGGCCGTCGCTATGAACCCCGACCTCTGGAACACCGCCGAGGCCCGCACCGCCGCCGAGGCCCGGGGGATCACCGGCAAGGCCGTCACCCCCTTCTTGCTCGCCCACGTCCACCGCGCCACCAAGGGCCAGAGCCTTCAGGCCAACCGCGCCCTGATCGTCGCCAACGCCGCCTTGGCC
>JBDTIR010000695.1:0-7374 GCA_039936275.1 Isosphaeraceae bacterium
AGGCCGCGTTGTTTGCCGCCGCTTGTGCCCGAGGAGGTGCAACCCGGCTGGCCGCCCAGGTCGGGGTCGTGGCGGCGATCATCAGCAAGGTGATGGTCGGTGCGAATCGCATTGTGCTCTCGTCCTCTGAGAACGTTTCGAAAGGCCGTCCCTGGCGCGAATGCGTGTCGCAAATGCCTTCAGAATCGCAGCCCTCGAAGCTATCCGGAACCAAAACTTCAAAATATTGATGTGAAAAACAGCTCGTGGATTGAAGACGGATCGGTAATGAATCGAGAGCGGCCCGGTTCGTCGGCGATGCTCGGGCTCGTTCCCGAGATCCGTTGGATCGCCAATCCGGCCTAAGTCATTAATTCCATTCTGTTTTCATAAAAGCAACGTCTAGTTGTGTCAGGGGCGACCTCGCCCCAAGCGTCGGAGACCATTCTTGAGGCCCCGGAACGAACCCGGCGATTCCGATCGGTTGATTCGCCAGGTCTTGGATGACCTGGCGAGAGGGATGCTAACCAAGTCGCCCCGGAAGGTCAACGAAAAATTAACCTAACCCGGATTCTTCGCCGGGCGGATGTTGTATCACGACAACATCCAATTTCGTTCTGACGACGACGAATGTTTAAAAAAGCAGGAAATTGGTTTGATCAGGCGCTGGCAGTTGGCTTACCACGAGCCAGTAAGGCTTGGAGGGCGTCGAAATCCACGGGTTTGACCAGATGGGCGTCAAAGCCGGCCTCCAGAGAGCGGCGGCGGTCTTCTTCCTGGCCCCAGCCGGTCAGGGCGATCAGCGACATTTCTTGAAACTCCGGTTCTTGCCGGAGTCTGCGGGCGACTTCGTAGCCGTCCATTCCGGGCAAGCCGATGTCCATGAGCATGATGGCCGGGTGGTGGGCGTGCGCGGCGTCGAGCGCGGCCGGGCCGTCGTGGGCAACCTGGACGTCATTGCCCAGGATCGTTAGCAAGGTTGCAAGGCTCTTGGCGGCGTCGGGATGGTCGTCGACGATCAAGATGCGGCGTCTGGGCAGTCCGTCGTGGTTCGAGCGGTGTTTCTGGGGTATGGCGGCTTGAGACCGGGTTGCGGCGACCAGGGGGAGATGCACGGTGAACTCGGTGCCCGGGCCGTCGAGGGCCGGGCTCTGGGCCTGGACCCGACCGCCATGCATTTCGACCAGGCTCTTGACCAGGGCCAGGCCGATCCCGAGCCCCCCTTGGCCACGGTCTGACAAGTGGTCGACCTGGGTGAACATCTCAAAGACCCTGGGCAGCATCGCCGGGGGGATGCCGATCCCGTTGTCCCGAACTCGCAGGACGACGGATTCAGGGGGTTGACAGTCGCCCTCGGACTCGGCCGAAAGCCAGATCCGACCGCCTTCGGGGGTGTACTTGGCAGCGTTGTTCAGCAGGTTCGAGATGATCTGGGCCAGGCGGATCGGGTCGGCGTCGAGGAACATGGGCTCCTTGGGGAGCGAGACCGTTAACTCATGCCGGCTCGATTCGATGAGCGGGCGGCTGGTGTCGAGAGCATTGCGCACGACCGTGGCCAGGTCAACCCGCTCCTTGCGCAGTTCGATCTTGCCGCCGGTGATCCTGGAGAGTTCGAGCAGGTCGTCGACCAGGCGGACCATGTGTTGGACCTGGCGTTCCAGCATCTCCTGGACCTGCTCGGTCGCGGGGTCGTTGGTTCCGGTCAAGCGGAGGATTTGCAAACCGTTGCGCAAGGGGGCCAGTGGGTTGCGTAGTTCGTGGGCCAAGGTAGCCAGGAATTCGTCCTTGCGGCGGTCGGCGTCTTTAAGGGCGGCCTCGGTTCGCTTGCGATTGGTGACGTCGCGAGCGATTTTCGAAGCGCCGATGATCCGTCCCTTGCTGTCGGCGAGCGGAGAGACGGTCAGGGAGACGTCGAGCAAGGTTCCGTCCTTGCAGCGGCGGACGGTCTCAAAATGGTCGAGACGCTCGCCGCGGCGGATGTGCTCCAGGACGACCGTTTCCTCACTGAGCCGGTCTGGTGGAATCAGGATCGTCACCGACTGACCCACCGCCTCCGGAGAGGTATAACCGAAAAGCCGTTCCGCGCTCATGTTCCAACTGGTGATGATGCCGTTGAGGTCCTTGCTGACGATGGCGTCCTCGGACGATTCGACGATGGCGGCGAGCCGGACGCGGTCCGCTTCGGCGCGCTGGCGTTCGGTGAGGTCGCGAATGATCTTAGCATAGCCGCGCAGGGCCCCCGCCTCGTCCAGTAAGGCGGTCGTCGCGCCGCTGGCCCAGAAGCGGGTGCCGTCCTTGCGCATCAGCCAGTTGTCGTCGTCGCCCCGTCCCTTGTCGTGCGCGGCCCGCAGTTCGTGCTCGGGGCGACCGATTGCCTGGTCTTCCGGTGTGAAGAACCGTTTGAAATGCGTATGGAGAACTTCCGGCTCATCGTAGCCGAAGAGGCGCTGAGCGCCGATGTTCCAGGTGGCGACCCTGCCTTCGAGATCGAGCATCATGATGGCGAAGCCAGTCGCCCCCTCGACGACCAATCGATAGCGTTCCTCGCCGGCGCGGAGCGCCGCGTTGACCCGCTGGAGTTCTGCGGTCCGGCCTTCGACCTTTTGCTCGAGCTCGTCGGCGTGCCGTTTCTGCTGGAGGGCGTAGCGGATCGAGCGTTCCAGGGCGACGGCGTCGATCTTGTCCTTGACCAGATAGTCAGCCGCGCCGGCTTCAAGCGCCTGGAGCGCCAGGTCGCGGTCTCCCAGGCCGGTCAGGAGGATCACGGGAGCCCGGCATCCCTGGCGCAACCCTTCGCGGAGGAGCTTCAGGCCGTCCCTTTTGCCCAGGCGGTAATCGAGCAGGCAGACGTCGTGCTCGCAGCGTGTGAAGGCATTGAGGCCGGCGTCGAAGTCGCGCGCCCACTCCAGGTCAAACGTGCCGCCCGGGATGTCCGAGAACAGGTCACGGGTCAGAACATAATCGTCCGGGTCGTCTTCGATCAAGAGTACCCGGACCATGCCGTTATCCATTCCCAACCCCGTTACCTTCACCCGGCAGTTCGACGATTTCCAGCCAGTATTTGCCCAGGGCCCGGACGACTTCGGTCATTCGGTCAAACGTGACCGGTTTTGTAATATATGATGCCGCAGACAAATCATAGGTTCGGTAGATATCTTCCTCAGCCTTGGACGTGGTCAGAACGACCACGCGGATATGCTTGAGGTTCGGATCGGCCTTGATCTCCTTGAGCGCCTCGCGGCCGTCTTTCTTGGGCATGTTCAGGTCAAGCAAGATCAGACCCGGGCGCGGCGAGGTTGCCGGGTCGGTGTACTTGCCGCGACGCTGGAGGTAGTCCAGCAGTTCCACGCCGTCTTCGACGAAGCGCAGGTCGTTGGCCAGGCGGCTTTCTTCGAACGCCTCCTTGGTCAAAAGGCGGTCGTCGGCGTCGTCATCGGCCATCAGGATCGTGATTGGTTTCCCGTTCATGATTGTTATCCGTTGCATCTTTGGGTTGTCGGATTGGGAGGGTCACCAGGAACGAGGCCCCTTGGTCCGGGGCGCTGGTCGCGGTGATCGAGCCGCCGTGCCGCTCGGCAATCTTGCGGCAAATGGCCAGGCCCATGCCGGTACCCTCGTACTCCTGGCGGCCGTGCAATCGCTGGAAGACCTCAAAGATGCGGTCGAGATAGACGGTCTCGAAGCCGATGCCGTTGTCGCGCACAACGATCTCACATCGTGACTCCTCCTGCCCGTTCTCGCTATCAACCAGAAACCGGCCTTCCACCTGAACCAAGGGGGGTTCGCCGGGCTTCTGGAACTTCAAACCGTTACTGATCAGGTTCTGGAATAATTGTCGCATCTGGAGCGGGTCGGCGTCTACGGTGGGCAAGGGGCCCAGGTCCACCCGTCCGCCAGACTGCTGAATACGGCTTTCCAGGTCGGAGAGAACTTCCTTCGCCACTGTGGCCAGATCGACCGGGACGAACGGCTGGGCCTTGGTGGTCACTCTGGAGAAAGTCAGCAAGGCGTCGATCAGGCTGCGCATCCGGGTGGCTGACGCCTGCATGCGATCGACATAGTCGCGGCCTTGTTCCCCCAGACCTTCGGCGCAACGGGTCTGGAGCCGGTCGCCGAACGCCTGGATCTTGCGCAAGGGTTCTTGAAGGTCGTGTGAGGCGACTGAGGCGAACTGCTCGAGCTCGCTGTTGCTGCGCCTGAGCGATTCATTGGTCGCGGATAGGGCCTCGGTTCGCTCATTGACCCGCTGCTCAAGCTCATCGTTGGCCTGCTGAAGGGACTCAGTCGATCGCCGCCGGGTCTCGATCTCGCGCGCCGCCAGGGCATACGCCGTGCCGACCAGAGCCAAGCCCATCAACGCGGTGATCATCAGGGTCACGACCGTCGTGCGGTAACTGGTTCTTGATTCGGCCTCACGAACGGCCAGCAGGTCGGTCTCGGCCCGTTCCATCTTGGCGATGTCGTCACGAATCGCGTTCATGATCTGCCTGCCCGTGCCCGCCAGGGTGTACAGGCGACCGCCTTCGGGCCCGTCCTGGTCTCGGGCCTCGATTCCCTTTCGCAGTGACGCCAGTCGGGCGGCGGTCTTCTGTTTCAGGTCGTCCAGGCGGCGTTGCTGGACCGGGGTGTCGGCCGTCAGTAGGTGGAGTTGGTCCAGGTGCGTCCGGATCGAGCCGAGGGCGGCTTCATAGGGTTTCAGGTAAGCGGCTTCGCCGGTGATGAGGTAACCACGCTGCCCGGTCTCGGCGTCCACCAGGTCGGTCAGGGTGCGCCGAAGGGTGTCGAGCACCTCATGGCTGTGGACCACCAGGGCCTCGTTCCTGTCGATCCGACGGACGTTGCGGTAAGACAGCCAGACGCTCGCCAGCAGCGCGGCGACCGCCAGGGCGAAACCGATGGTTGCCGCTTTGCCCACCGACCAGTTCATACGCGCCTCGACCGAATCTTTGAATGGATGGACCCGGTTGTCCACGTCGTCTGGTGGCGACAAAGCCAACCGCCAACCGCCCACCGCCCCGCATGTCGAGGCCCTTCGCCAACGTCAAGGGTTTCAGTATCCGATACTCCTTGCCATTGCGGAAGGCGACAATCCTGGATGTAGGGCGGCCGTCCCGGCCGCAATCTCAAAACCCGGATGCGGCCGAGACGGCCGCCCTACACCCAGATGTTGCAATCCCTCCTGGTCTTCTTTTGGGTGGCGAAGCGACGCCGGGCGGCTCATAATGAGCGGTTGGGGGATGATCGGTGAAGAAGTCCCGCCAGCGTGCCGGTTGATCGATTGATCGGGGAGATTCGATGGAGCGTACAAAGTCGGTAGCCACTCATGTCCTTACAGCCCTGTTGACGTTGGCCTTGGTGATGCTCTGGCTCAACGGCGTGGGTGCCGTGCGCCGGGGGGTGGCGCCGCCGCCAGCTCCGGACAGGAAGGCCCCGGACGTGGGCAAGGCGAGCGTCGGACGGGCCAAGGTTCCTTCGGAGCGTTACACCCTGCCCAAGGTGGCAAGCACGGTGATCCCGGCCGACGTGCTCGCGCGGGTGGACGCGGACGAACAAATCAATATTCGTGTATATGAAGCGGTCAACCGAGGCGTCGTCAACATCACGATGGCCAGCGAGGGAAACGGGTTCTTCGGCGACGAGGCATCGAGCAGCACGGGCTCTGGGTTCGTGCTCGATCAGGCGGGGCACATCCTGACCAACTTCCACGTCGTCGCCGGGGTCGACATCCTGCAAGTGACCCTCTTTGACGGCTCGACCCACGTCGCCAAGGTGATCGGCTCGGACCCGTCGAACGACGTGGCGGTGGTTCAGGTCGACGTTCCGGCCGAGAAGCTGGTGCCGGTCCCCTTGGGAGATTCGACGAACCTGTTGGTGGGTCAAAAAGTTTTGGCCCTGGGCAACCCGTTCGGTCTGGAGCGGACCTTGACCGTCGGAATCGTCAGCGCCCTGGACCGGTCGATCAAGGCAAAGAACGGCCGGATGATCAAAGGGATCATCCAGACCGACGCGGCGATCAACCCCGGGAATTCGGGCGGGCCGCTCTTGAACTCGCGAGGGGAGGTGATCGGCATCACCACGGCGATCATCAGCCAGGTTGGCCAGTCGGCCGGAATCGGCTTCGCGGTGCCGATCAACGCGATCAAGCGCATCCTCAGCCCGATGATTACCGAAGGGCACGTCACCCGCGCTGATCTTGGCGTGCGACGGGTCTACACGACCGACGACGGTCTGTACGTGGTCGAGATGGACGAAAACGGCCCCGCCGAACTCGCCGGTCTGCGCCCCCTGGGCATCCGGGTCGAACGAGTCGGCCCGTTCTACCGCCGCAGGCTCGATCCCGACTCGGCCGACCTGATCACCGCCGTCAACGGCAAGCCTGTGCGCAGCGTGGATGAACTCTTGACCGAGGTCGAAGCCCATGTCCCCGGCGATACCATCACCTTGTCAACGATCCTCGACGGGCGTAAGCGCGAACTCAAGGTCGTTCTGGGCAAGTCCGGCTGAAGGGCGGGCGAGCCCGCCCCTTTATCGTTGGACTTCCCAACGGTTCCGCGTTCAATCCCCCTGTCGAGAGACCAGCGTCGGCGGAACGTCAAACCGCCGATCGCGCGGGCTGGGAACGGTGTTGTCGTGAACCAGGGTGCCGGCTTGGCCGACGAAGAAGGTCCGGTTTTCGGCCACGTCGAGATTGAAGACCGGCTGGACCTGGTCTTCCTCGACCGAGACGACCCGGGACTGTCCGCTGAGTGTGCGCAAGGTGTCTCCGGGCTGGAGGTCGCGAGCCATCGCCCAGCCTTTGCCGGCGCGCCAGAACCGGTGGAAGACGCTGCTAACGATCGCCTCGTTCTCCAGGTTGATTCGCAAGGTCTTGCTTGGCGGGTTGTGATGGACGACCAGGACGGGCTGATAGCTGAGCGCTCCGGATTCAGTATCGCGAGTGAGCAAGCGATCGCCGACCTGGATATCCTCGATCGGCCTGGGGCCGGAGAGGGTGCGCACCAAGGTGCCGGCGGCGAAGCAACTGACAGTGGAATTGGGACTGACACTGGTCTGAATCTTTGGAGGACCGGTTGCGAAGTCGGCGCTCATCACTGAGACCGGCTGGGGTTGGTAGGCCAGCGGGACGTTCTGGACGAAGGTCGGCTTCGGCGTTTCCCTCGGTGGCGAATAGGAATAGCCGAGGATATCGATCCACCATGCCTTCCAGCCGTCTCGATCTTCGCCCCGGTTTTGGCCCGAAACGGCCTGAAGGATCTGAGCGAGTCGTCCGTTCGACTCCTTGATCTCGGCGTTCTGGGCCTCTACCGCAGCCACATCGTTGGCGAGTTGCTGCTGGGCCACGATCGCCGTTTTCTGATATTCGACCATCAATCGACCAATCGGGATCTCGGTGCG
>JBDTIR010000696.1:0-5291 GCA_039936275.1 Isosphaeraceae bacterium
TCAAGGGGTTCCCGCAGGCCTCACCGCACCGCTCTCCCGGCCCTTGGAGTTGGAACCTCGCCCTCGTCTCCGACGGGGACCCGTTCGGGCCGGATCACTTGACCAACGTCTCACCCTCGTTATCGCGTTTCATCGGCGAACGAGGGTGAGGCGATCTCGCCGTTTTGAAGCATGGAACGCGGAAATCGCGCGCGAAGGGAGATTTCTCCAGTCGCTCGTCCACGCCCTGAATCTTACGATCTCGGACGGCAAGTAAATCGCGATAACATCTTGTTATCATTTAACTTAAATTGCCCTAAGGAGCTAGAGGAGCTGGAACGGCGCTTGATTCGTGGCCGGGGTGAATTACAATGTTATGTTCCCTCGCGGGTCGTCCGGAAAGTCTGGCGGCTGGGTCGAGGGAGGGAAAGATCACCCGGGTTCAAAGCCGGGGTTTGGGGGTCCCTCGATTGAACACACGCCCTGCTCGTGTCGGTGACGTGCCGGCCATTCATGAGTTGATCCGCACGTTCGCCGAACGCAAGCTGATGATTCGCAGGTCACTTGGAGAGTTGTATGAGTCGATCCGCGAGTTCATCGTCGCCACGGACGACCAGGGAAGGGTTGTCGGGTGCGCGGCCTTGCATGTGTTCTGGGACGATCTGGCCGAGTTGAAATGTCTGGCCGTGGCCGAATCGGCGCACCGTCAAGGGGTAGGACGCAGGCTCGTCGATGCCTGCTGGGAGGCCAGCCAGGAACTGGAGATCGCCACGGTCTTCACCCTGACCTACGTGGACGGGTTCTTCGAGAAGTGCGGCTACCACCGGATCGACAAGGCGGACCTGCCGCACAAGATCTGGAACGAATGCGTGCGCTGTCCGTTGTTCCCCAACTGCAACGAGATTGCCCTGATCCGCTCCGTTGCGGTGGTCCCCGGGCAAGTGATCCAGGCCCATCGGCTGGAACCGGCGACCGCTTGATCTTCGTCCCAACGTCCCAAAAGGCAGAGGCTTGCGCCATCAAGGCCGAACGTTCGCCAGGTCGTTCGTGGGTGGCCCGAGCCTGGCCTTTGGGGATCGTGGTCGCCACCTTGACGTTGATGGTGGCGACCGAACCTTATCTGGCGATCGTCTGGGACGAGGGGTACACCCTGGGCCGCGAGTCGCGCATCAAAGGCTGGTTTCAAGCCCTGCGCGACCCAGGCCGGTTCGCCGCCACCTGGCAACCACCGACGATTGACCTGGTCCAGCCCGACCGATTAACCCAGCCGCCACTCAGGGCCGAGGAGGTCAACACCCGAGCCAAGCTGTTCGAACCCCGGGCCTTGGCCTGGTTCTGGCCGTTCGCCCGTGAGGAACCACACGGCCACCCGCCATTTTATGCCATTGTTGGCGTGCTCGGCGACGTGCTGACACCAGGGTCATGGCCCCCTTTGGCCCGAGCCCGGTTCGGGCCGATGCTTGCCTTCAGCCTGACGGCGGGGGCCTTGTTCGGGTTCGCAAACCGGCGCTGGGGGTTCTGGCCCGCCCTCCTGGGTGCCGGGGCCTGGGTCTTGCAGCCGAGACTCTTCGGCCACGGCCATTACGCCACCTATGACGCCCTGCTGACCAGCCTCTGGGTGGGAACCATCCTTGCCTTCGCCAGAGCGGTCGAGCCGAAGCTAACGCCTTCGGACGATCCAAACCCAAATCCACAATGGATTTGGGTCGTCGTCTTCGGGGTCCTGGTCGGGTGGGCGGCCGATACCAAGTTCACGGCCTGGCTCTTGCCGGTCCCGTTCCTGGCATGGACAGTCTTGTATCGGAGCCGTCGAGGATTGCAGACCCTGGCCGTCGGCGCCCTGGTGGGTCTTGTCACCTTGTATGCGTTCAACCCCGCTTTCTGGGTCGATCCGGTCGGCGGGGTCGATCGATTCCTACGGTCGAGCCTCTCAAGAGGACGGACGATCCCGATTCCGGTCTTGTTTCTGGGCCAGGTCGTCCAGACCCCCAACCAGTCACTCCCCTGGTACAACACCCTGGTCTGGACCCTGTTCGTGACCCCCGTCGGCCTCTTGATTTTTGCCATTTTTGGCATGATTCGTGGGATTCGGCGACGCAAAACCGAGCCGTTCGGCGTCCTGGTTTTGATCCACTGGGCGTTCTTGTTGACCTTGCGCGCCCTGCCGCACACACCTGGACATGACGGCGTTCGCCAGTTTCTCCCAGCCTTCGGTTGCCTGGCTCTGGCCGCGACCTTGGGAGCGGTGGACGTCTGGGAGCGATGGGGAACATGGGTAAAATACGCTTTTCTGGGTGTTCTGGTGGAAGCTGGGCTGGGAGTGGCGTTGATGATGCCGGTCCCGTTGTCGTATTACAGTCCGCTTGTGGGCGGCTTGCCAGGGGCGACGTCATTGGGCATGGAGCCGACGTATTACTGGGACGCCTTGACGGACGATGCGCTCGATTGGCTCAACCAGAACACGCCGCAAGGGGCGAAGGTGCGGTTCTCGACCTTCCCGACGTCCTGGCTTTACCTCCGAGAAACCGGAAGGCTTCAACCCGAGGTCTTGCCGAATCGGCCCGGCCCGATCGCCTGGTACGTCGTTCAGAACCGCCCGGGAGCCTTGCTCGCCGAGGACCGGGCGCTCCTGGCGCGGGGGCGGCCCAGTTACGTCGTGAGCAAGTGGGGGGTGCCTTTGGTTCTCATCTATCCGTACAATGAACTGGGGCGATGAATAACACGTCGTAAATAATGAGCCAATGATCGATGAGCGGACGGCGATGGTGGTGGGCCTCGGGATTGGTCTTGATCGTGGCCCTGGCGGCGACCGTGCCGACATCGGGCGACCCGGGTTTGACCTGGGACGAGCCGGCCTACCGCTATAGTCAGATGGTCTCGGTCCAGTGGTGGCAACGGCTGGCGTCCGACAGGTCGACCGACGACCTGCGGCCCTTGTTCACGCCCGACGCCCTGCTCTATTACTGGCCCTACGGACGGTATGGGATCAACTTCCATCCCCCGTTGGCCGGACAACTGAACCTGTTGACCCATGCGCTGTTCGGCTCCTGGATGAACGACATCCCGGCGCGTCGGATGGCGTCGGTGATCGAGTTCGCCCTGACGGTCACGCTCCTCTTCGGTTTTCTGGCGCGTCGATACGGGGCATGGGTTGGAGGAGTGGCGGCCGGAGCGCTCTTGCTGATGCCCCGTGTGTACGGACAGGCCCACCTGGCCGAGACCGATACCCCCGGGCTCTTGCTCTGGGCCTTGACCTCGGTCCTCTTCTGGAAGGGGTTGCACGAGCCGAACGCCAGAAAATGGCGGGTGGCGGTCGGCGTGTTGCTGGGCCTGGCGTTCGTGGAGAAGATGGGAGCGGTGATCGTCCTGGTCCCATTGACGGCCTGGCTGATCGCGGGACACCTCGCTCCCTTGCTGGTCCGTCGAGGGACGCGGGCCGCCTGGATCGACGGCCTCTTGACCTCAATGGCCATGCTCGCCCCCTTGGCCTTGATTTACAGGGAGGTCCGACGCCTGGCCCGGGAGTTCCTGAGAATTCAGGGGCAACTCGGAATCCAACACCCCAGCCTGGCCGCGACCGACCTGTTCCGCGATCATCCGGTTACCGCATGGTCGGGGGCCGTCTTGCTGATCCCTTTGGGGGTCTGGCTGGTGCGCCGACTGGCGGGCAAGATCTGGCGAACGCACCCGATCTGGGGTGCCGAACGTCCCGCATTGGAAATCTGGACGGCGATCCTGGCGTTCGCCCCGGTCGTTTCCTGGCTGGGCAACCCGGCCTGGTGGCGCGAGACCTTGCCGAGATTGGCCCACTATTACGCCATCAGCTCCGCGAGGCGCGGGGTCTTACCAGACATCCAGATTGTTTATCTCGGACAGATTTATGAATATAGCTTACCCTGGCACAATGCCTGGGTCTTGATGGCCGTGACGACCCCCTTGGGAATCCTGGCGGCGGCGCTCCCGGGCGTCTTGGTGAGTCTGGGTCGGATTCGCAAGGACCGTTTGCCGCTCTATTTCTTGATTCAGATGGCAACACTCCCCGTCTTGCGAATGCTGCCGACCCCTGCGCATGACGGCGTCCGGCTGTTCCTGCCGACGTTCTTCTTCCTCGCCGCCCTGGCCGCCTGGGGTCTGGTCGCCCTGGCCGACAGCGTCGCGAAGGTGTGCCAAATGCGCTCAGCCTGGCCGATCCGAGGTGTGCTTTCGGCGTTGGTGCTGGGTTCGGCGGCCTGGCAGTTGGTCCGGGTCCATCCGTTCGAGCTGTCCTATTACAATGAAGCGATCGGCGGTCCACGAGGGGCCTGGCGGGCCGGGTTCGAACTCTCGTACTGGTTTGACGCCTTCAACGGCCGGACCCTGACCGAGTTGAACGAACGACTACCACCGCGCGCCTCGCTTGACTTCCTCAATGACAAGGAGAAGTCGGCCGGCATGGTCTTTCAAGACCTGCAATCGCTCGGCCAGTTGCGGGGCGACCTTCGCCTGGGGATGAGCGGGCTCGAAGAGTTCGCGAGGCAAGCCCCGTATCAAGTGGAGTCGCTGGATTTCCCATACGTCTGGCTCTTGACGCATGATTCCAAGGCCATCGCGTTTACCCGTCTCCTGTTCGCGTTGACCCCTTGGTATGCGCGTCGGCCCCAACAACTCGACGGCCTGCGGGTGGCGACGGTGGCCGATCCCCCCGCCGTAGCAAGGGCCTGGGCCTTATGGCTCTTGACCGACGATGCCGGCCCACCCGACCGCCCCGAAGCGCCCCCTTGGGTGCATCGTCGCGCCCCCTGGCTCAGCCGGTTCTGGGGCGAAGGCGTGGACCGGATCAACCACCTTGGCGTTCACGAACCGATCTTCGCCTGGGCCCGTTCCGATCCCGAAGGCCTCCGCGCCGCGGCCCTCACCCTGTCCCAAGGCCAGCCGATCGACGACGACCCCGACGCCCGACGGTTACTGAACATCCTGAGCCGCTACGATCAATCCTGGAACAATCTGAGCTACGCCCAGACCTTGCTCCAGATCCGCCCCCGCGCCCTTCTCGAAGCCGTCGAGATCCTGATCTCCCGTCCCGACGCCGTCCGCCGCGTCCTGCTCCGCCATTCCTACACCGACCCGGCCCAGGTGGGCGGTTATCTTGACGAGTCCTCAGCGGATGGCGTGATCGACCGTATATCAACCAAGCTCAGCGAACCGGCCGCCGAGAGAAACCGTTGCATGCTCTAAACGCGCCGTGGTGGGCCGGGACCGCTGCAGCGCGAGGTTAACCCTCCCGTCCGCTGCGCCGACCCACCTGGGGAAAGAGCTGGGGATAAGCCCTCAAC
>JBDTIR010000697.1:0-4717 GCA_039936275.1 Isosphaeraceae bacterium
TGGCCGCGCCCGACCTGATCTCTTTGGCGGCCGGTTTCGTCGATCACGCCACCTTGCCAGTCGAAGCGATGGCCAGGGCGACGGCGAGCGTTCTGGCTGATCCGGTCGAAGGGAAACGGGCGCTTCAGTACGGCACCACCATCGGCGACCCACATCTCCGCAAGCGTCTGGTCGCCCATCTGGAGCAGGACGAAAAAGTCGCGAAAGGGACGTTCGCCGAAGTGCTTGACCGCACGGTCGTCACCAACGGCTCTCAGCAGTTGCTGTATCTGGTCGCCGAGGCCCTGCTCGATCCGGGCGACATTGTCCTTGTCGAGTCGCCGACTTACTTCGTCTTCATGGGCGTGCTCCGATCCCGAGGCGCTCGCGTTATTGGCGTGGCCACCGACGAGGGCGGCTTGCGATTGGACGCCCTGGACGCCACCTTGGCAAAGATCGAGGCCCAAGGCGAGTTGAACCGGGTCAAGCTGATCTACACCATCAGCGAGCATTCCAACCCCACCGGCCTGAGCCTCGCGGCCGACCGCCGCAAGCCTTTGGTCGAGCTGGCCAAACGCTGGTCAAGCGAGCATCGGATTTTTATCCTCGAAGACTCCGCTTACCGTGGTCTGACCTATGAAGGGACCGAGCCACCGAGCGTCTGGCGGCACGACCCCGACGGCCAGACGGTCATCCTGGCTCGCACCTTCAGCAAGACGTTCAGCCCCGGTCTGCGCACAGGGTACGGCATCTTGCCCGAAGCGCTCGTCGCCCCCGTGGTCAACCTCAAGGGGAACCATGACTTCGGTTCGTCCCACTTCAATCAGCAAGTCATCGAGCGTTTGATCGCCGAAGGAGACTACGCCCGGCAGGTGGATCGGCTGCGGACAACCTATCGCCGCAAGCGGGACATCTTTCTTGAGGCCCTGGACGCGCACCTCTCCCCCTTGGGCGAAGGGATCTCGTGGACCAGGCCCAATGGGGGATTGTACGTCTGGTTGACCTTGCCGGACGGAATCGACACCGGCCGCAACGGCCCGTTGTTCGCTCGCTGTCTGGAACACGGCGTGCTCTACGTGCCGGGGGCCCACGCCTTCGCCGACGAGCCTGCCCCCGCGCCTAAAAACCATGCCCGCCTGACGTTCGGCGTCACGGGCGAAGCCGGCCTGGCCGAGGGGGCTCGCCGCCTGGCGTCCGCCCTGGCCGAATGTCTCGAACCCGTCGCCTGAACCACGTTTTTTGACGACCCAAGAGGTCGTCAAAAGATGCGGTCGGCCCCAAACAACCCGCCTTTGGCAAGGATGCGATCAAGGGAGGCGCCGTTGTTCCGGCTCGGGATCTTGCAACGTTACGTGATCGGCCAGGTCGTGCGCTCGTTCGCGCTTGCCTTGACAGCGATCACAACGATTTTTGTGCTGATCATGGTCATGACCGAGGCGACCCGTCAGGGGCTCTCGCCGCAAGACATCGTCATGATCGTGCCATTCATTATTCCGAGTACCTTGCCGTACACGGTTCCGGTGGCGCTCTTGTTCGCCGTCTCGGTCGTCTATGGGCGCATGGCCGGCGACAACGAAATCGTCGCCCTCAAGACGGCCGGTCAGAGCGCCTTGGCCGTGATCTGGCCGATCCTCTGGTTCGGCCTGGCTGTCGGCACAACCATGGCGGTCATGAGCGCTGAGGCGATCCCGAGGGCCACTCGGGAAGTCAAACGGATCTTGTTTCGCGACCTCGAAGACCGGTTCTATAAGCAGCTCAAGAAGGACCGCGAGTTCAACAACTCCGGCTGGCCCTTCTTTATCAAGGTCAACGACGTCGAAGGCCGGACGATGCTAGGCGCGACGTTCAAGCATCGCGTCCCCGGCCACCCTGAGCAGTTTGACCTGACTGTCACCGCCAAGAAAGCCGTCGTCCATTTCGACACCGAAGGGATGAAGGCCCGCGTCACGCTCTACGACGCCGTTTCCGAAGGCGGCGACACCCGCCCGTTCATCTTCCTGATCGACGGCCAGCAAGTCCTTGAGTACCCGATCCCTGACCGGACCAAGTCCAACTTTGACAGCCAGATCAAGATTCAGGAAAAGACCAACACCGCGATGGCCGCCGAACAAGTCGATCTGCTCGACAAGATCCGCCAGGAACGCAAGCGGCGCGCCTACGAGGCCGGGCTCCAGATCGCCCTGGGCCGGCTCAGTCAGTCTACGATCTCCGGCGTCCCTGGCTGGCAGGTCGCCGGGGTCGATTGGCCCGGGATCCGCGAGGCGTTCTCGAAATACACCTACTGGAAAGTGAAGTATAGCGAACTTGAAACCGAACGGAATATGCGCGTGGCGTTGGCGTTCGGCTCCTTCTTCTTCGTGCTTCTAGGTGCCCCGGTCGGCATCCGATTCGCTCGCCGAGACTTTCTCAGTGCGTTCATCTCCTGCTTCGTGCCGATCATCCTCTTGTATTACCCACTGCTACTCGGCGCCGTGAACATGGGCAAACAAGGCGTAATTCCTCCGTTATCCGTGTGGGTCAGCAACGGCCTACTCGCCTTCCTGGCCGGGTTCGTCGCATTGCCTCCGGTGATGAAACATTAGTGTTTGAAGTGGGCAGTGGGCAAAGAAGAGAATTCGGATTTCGTCGCTCAGAGTCTATCCGGGACGTTTTGCAGGAAAATCCGTGATGTCGGGTTTGGATTCCGGCGGTTTTCTCGTTTAGTTCTGGAATCTGGAATCCTGGAATCCTGGAATCGGGAATTTCCTGATCGTTCTTCCGGGATAGCCTGTCACAAAGGCCCACGACTCAGGGAGGTCCGATGACGATCCTCGATCGCCAGCGTTACTGGAACTTCCTCAAGGCGTACATCATCTGCTTCGTCTCGCTGGTTGGCCTGTATATCGTGATCCATGCGTTTGAGAACCTTGACGAGTTCGCCAGGCGCGCCGACGGCACGCTCGACCTCTTGGGGATCATGGGTTGGTATTATTTAATTCACATGAGTGAATTTTATGACCGACTCTGCGGCGTCATCGGCATGATGGCGGCGATCTTCACCGTGACCTGGATGCAGAAAAACAACGAACTCATCGCCGTCTTGGCGGCAGGCATGAGCACCCAGCGGGCGATCCGGCCGGTCCTGATCTCAGCCGTGCTGGTCAGTTCCCTGGCGGTGATCAACCAGGAATACATCCTCTCTCGGCTGGGTGAGGAACTTCAGCGCCGGCCAGACGACGACGGCCAGGTCAAGGTCATGGTCTACGCCCGCAGCGACATCAACTGGGTCCTGGTCCACGGCAAGGAAGGGCACCGCATTGAGCAGACGATCAACCCGTTCTACGCCACCCTGCCGCCTGATCTCTTCGGAAAATTGGTCGAACTCGAAGCCAAGCAAGCCCGCTACATTCCTGAGGACGACCCGAATTGCCCCTTACGCGGCGGCTGGCTCTTGCACGACGCCCAGATCACCCCGGTCGGCACCGAGATCGACGGCAAGGTCGGCAAGGTCTTGGTCGAACTGAAACCAGAAGACCTCAAAGACTACCCGCCGCCGGTTCTATTTCCAGGCGACGCGAAGACCCCGCCTACGCCCCAACGCAACGCACGTCCCGCTCGGACCTTATTCCTGCGCACCAATGTGACTTTCGCGGCGGTGACGCGCAACCGGCAGTGGTATCAGTTCGCCGCGACCCCCGACCTGCTCCAGGCGCTCACCGACCCTGTCTGCAAGGCTGAGCGGGTCGAAATCGCGGTCTTTTTGCATAGCCGCTTGCTCCGCCCCTTGCTTGGGCTCGCCCTGATGGCCGTCAGTCTCCCCTTGGTACTCTCGGGCGAAAGAAGCAACACGTTCGTCAATCTTGGCCTATCCTTGGGAACATCAGCCCTGTTTTACGCGGGTGTGTTCATTGCGCAATATCTGGGCAACAACGAGGTGATCGTCCCTGAACTCGCCGGCTGGCTCCCTTTGTTCGTCTTCGGTACCGTGGCCATCGCTCGCTGGGATCGAATCCGGACCTGAGCGGTTTTGATCGAATCCCTTGGAATCGATTCAGACCAAGACCGATTCCAGACTAACAGAAAAATTCGCGACGGATCGGCGCGACCGGGTTGCACATTCCGAGATCGGATCTTATGATCTCTTCGTGCTGGGGCCCGTTCGCGGTCCTGATTCCCCCCCCTCGCGAAGAGCCGCACCGATGAAGTCAACGCGCCAGCGACGATTGATGGTCGAGGCCCTGGAACCTCGGCTCTGCCTCTCAGCCCCCCAGCTTGTTCAGAGGTTCCAGCTTCCCCAGGACGGCTCGTATACAGGGTCGGCCTTCGCGGCCTCTCCCTTGATCGCCGACCTCGACGGCGACGGCAAGGCGCAAGAGGTCTTGGTCGCCGCGGCAGGCGGACGGCTCCTGGCCTTGAAGACCGACGGCAACGGCAACACCTCGATCTGGCGGCAGTATTTGTCGAGCAACACCGCCTACAACTTCAAGGCGACCCCGGTCATCGTTAACCTACCCAACGGCCATAAAGGGATCTTCGCCGCCCAGGGGCGTGATGAACTCAATCCGGGCAAGGGCCTGTCCGAGCCTGGTCTGGTCTTCGGCTGGGACGCCCAGACCGGCCAGATCTTGCCAGGTTGGCCGAGGGACCAGGGGCGCAACGCCTCCAACAACTTCGAGGCCGGCTCGTTCGGGGCCCTGGGCTCGGGCGACATTGACGGCGACGGCCAGCCGGAAATCCTGGTGACGTCGCACAGCACCTA
>JBDTIR010000698.1:0-7349 GCA_039936275.1 Isosphaeraceae bacterium
GCGGGATCAGTTCGCGCCAGTGTTCGGGCTCTGGCTGGCGAGTGTCAATGGAGATCAACCGCTTGCGAGGCGCGTCGTTGTCGGTCTTGAACCAGAAGACGGGGCCGTCGTTATCGACAAAGGTATAGTCATGGTCAAAGTTGTCGATCAAGTCAACGACCGGGGCCGCGTCTTTGGTCAAGTCTTGATAGAGGATGCGATATTTATCGTCGGTCCCCTTGGCGACAGTGATGATGAGATAAGCGCCGTCGTCGGTGACGGTCCCTTGGAATTGCCATTCTTTCTGGTCAGGGCGTTCGTAGACCAAGCGGTCGGCAGTTTGCAGCGTGCCAAGTTGGTGATAATAGAGCTTCTGGTGATAGTTGGCCCCCTTGAGGTCTTCACCGGGCTTGGGCTCGGGGAAGCGGCCGTAGTAAAACCCCTTGCCGTCCTTGGTCCATGAGGCGGTGGAGAACTTGATCCACTTCAGATGGTCGTCAAGATCCTGGCCTTTGGCGACGTCGCGGACCTTCCACTCTTGCCAGTCCGAACCCGCCGAGGCCAGGCCGTAGGCCAGAAGTTCGCCGTCGTCGCTGGGAACCAGGGCCGTCAAGGCGACAGTCCCCTTGGCGCTCAGGGTGTTGGGGTCGAGCAGGGTCTCGGGCTCGGCGTCGAGAGACTTCGTGGTCTTGATGACGCTTTGGTTCTGCAAGCCGGTATTGTGGGAATAAAAGTAGCGGTCTCCTTCTTTGGCCGGGATGCCGAACTTCTCATAATCCCAGAGTTCCGTCAGCCGCGTTTTGATGGCCGATCGGGCGGGAATGGCGTTGAGGAAGTCAAACGTGATCTTGTTCTCAGCCTCGATCCAGGCCCGGGTTTCCGGGGAATCAGGGTCTTCGAGCGGCCGGTAAGGGTCGGCGACCTTGACGCCGTGGTAGTCGTCGATGGTGTCAGACCTGGGCGGTTGGGGATACATCGGGTTCGGGTTTGGCTCGGAGGCCGACGATTTGCCTAGACTCATGATCACGACGGCTCCAGCAAGGCCCGCGACAAGGCGCGTGGTGGACATGTTGAGGGGCCTCCTTTTTTGGGATTTCTTCGAGGGAAGACCGCTCGATCAACCAAACGCGGCGCGGTCCCCAAACGAGTGTACGGTCGGATCGATCCGACGCAAAGACGGGAGGGACCGCCCCGTTGCGTGCGGCGCGTCTGAACCTCACAATGGACGCGACTAACCGAACGATTCCGCGCGCCGAACCAAGTAGGAACCTGAGCCGATGACGCCCAGTCGATTGCTCCCCGCCTTGCTCTGCCTCGCGATCGGTTCCCAAGCCCTGGCGGCCGATCTGCCGCCGGTCTCAGAGCGGGCCAGCCGTGTCCATGCCTCGGGGATGCTGTTTGACGGTCACAACGATCTTCCCTGGAAACTTCGCGAGCTGGGCGACGTCACGTTCTCAAAAATTGACATCAGCAAGCGTTTAGAATCAACCCAGACCGACATCCCAAGGGCCCGCCAAGGGGGCTTGAAGGCGCAATTCTGGTCGGTCTATATTCCCAGCAACCAGGCCAACCCGGCGCGAACCGTGACCGATCAGATTGACCTGGTTCATCGCATGGTTGAACGCTATCCGGACGACCTGGAACTGGCCCTGAGCGCCGACGACGTCGAACGGATCGTGAAGGCGGGCAAGATCGCCAGCCTGATCGGCATGGAAGGGGGCGTGGCGATTGAAGGCGATCTGGCGATGCTGCGCGGGTTCTACCGTCAAGGGGCCCGGTACATGACCTTGACGCATAACGTGACCCTCCCCTGGGCCGACGCCGCGACTGACGCCCCCCAGCACGACGGCCTGACCCCGTTTGGCGAGCGAGTCGTGGCCGAGATGAACCGCATGGGTATGCTGGTGGATCTGTCGCATGTGTCGCCAGGCACGATGGACGACGCGCTTCGGGTGTCAAAGGCTCCGGTCATCTTCAGCCATTCGAGCGCCTTCGCCAAGTGCCCCGTTCCTCGCAACGTCCCCGATCCGATCCTGAAGCGGCTGACCGCAAACGGCGGGGTCGTGATGGTCAACTTTTATTCCGGGTTCATCGTTCCCGACGCCGCCAAACAGATGGCCGCCGCCCGTCGCGAACTCAAGGACAAATACCCCGATCCCAAGGAGTATGCCAAGGCGCTTGAAGCCTGGTATGACGCGAACCCCTTGCCGCGCGGTACTTTGGCCGACGTGGCCGACCACATTGACCACCTGGTCAAGACCGCCGGCATCGATCACGTCGGCATCGGCTCGGACTTCGACGGCATCAACGCCAGCCCCGTCGGCCTGGAAGACGTCTCGTGCTTCCCCAGACTCACTGAGGAATTGCTCAAGCGCGATTACTCCGAAGAAGACGTCCACAAGATTCTCGGCGGCAACGTGCTCCGCGTGTTCCGAGCAGCCGGCCAGGTTGCCGAACAGTTGCGGAAGACGACGGCGCCGGAAGTGGACCAACCAATGTCCGATTGAGAAACCCCGCGCTCCTATCTCCACCAATCATCCGGCCGCCCCTGGTCGGACTCGACCAAGGAGCGCCCGGCACCCGGCGGTTGGAGGCCCCTTCAGCCTAATCAGTTACGGCTGTTCGACTTCGAACCGGACAGCCCTGTTGCGGCGTCTATCGTGCGCGCCGGCAATTCCCGGCCAAGAGAAGAGACTCGCCGATCTGACCTGGACGCGATACACTGGTCGGTTGGATGTGAACGAGAACGGTTGCGGGACGGGGACCTCCATGAAACCAGTGTTGAAGACGGTCGAGATCGGCGGGGTGACGCTCCACCTGGGCGACCCTGACGCCACCGAGCAGGGCTGGATCGGCCAGAACGCCGTCTTGCGGCAACTCCTGGCCTGCTGGCTGGTGGTCGATCCCAGTGACCGGCCGTTGGCCCCTCGCCTGACCGGCCCGCCAGGAATCGGCAAGACCACGTTGGCGATGGCCGCCGCCCGGATTCGTGAACAGCCGCTTTATATCCACCAATGTACCGCCGACACTCGCCCTGAAGACCTGCTCGTCACCCCGGTCCTGTCCGAGTCTGGCCGGATCAAGTACCACGCCTCCCCCCTGGTCGCGGCGATGCTCAACGGCGGCGTCTGCGTGCTCGACGAGGGGAACCGGATGAACGAGAAGTCGTGGGCCAGCCTCGCCCCGCTTCTGGACCATCGCCGCTACGTTGAAAGCGTCGTCGCCGGCATCACGATCCCGGCGCACCCGGATTTCCGCGCCTGCGTGACGATGAATGAAGATGAGTCCACTTATGAAGTCCCTGACTACATCCTCTCTCGGCTCCAGCCCACGCTTTCGCTCGGCTTCCCCAACCGCGACGACGAGATGGCGATCCTGAAGTATCACCTTCCGTTCGCCGAGGCCGAACTCCTGGCCCTGACCGTCGAATTTCTCCAGCAAGCCCACGAGCTCAAGCTCGATTTCTCACCCAGGGACGGCATCAACCTGCTCCGGTTCGCCCTCAAACGTATGGCCCAGGACCCCGACCATCCGCTCGGCCGCGACGAAGCCTGGCGCGAGTCCTTGGCCTGCGTCCTTGGCGAGGAGGCCAGCGACCTCGACGAACTCGCCCGCCGCAAGCGTCGCGCCCTCGGCGGCCAGCACGCCCCGATGGGCCTCGGCGACCTCTTCTTCGACCCCGGCGATCCGCTGCACCCGGATGCGGAGGATGAAGACGAGGATGAGGATTAACGGTGATTTCCTGTTGAGTAGGTCTATCGGATCAATATTGAATAGGCAAGTCGTGAACATCATCGCAAGCCATTTGGTATAGGTAACGAGGAACCTCACCCATGGGCGTTCCACGCCCCAACGCCGACGACTTCCTGACCATCGGCCCGCGCATCCGGGTCTTGCCGATTATCCACGGTTCGGGCGACTGCGCTATCAGGGTCCGGGAAGAGTTGCTGGCGCGTCCTTATGATTGTGTGGCCGTGCCCTTGCCGCCGTCGTTTCAAGAGGACGTCGAGGATGCCGTCGAACGCTTGCCGAGGATCTCGGCCGTCATTCAGCGGGACGCCAACGAAGAATCCGGATATACTTATGTGCCGATTGACCCGTGTCAAGGGGTGATTGCCGCGATCCGCACGGCGATCGGTGAGCGAATTGCTCGCGAGTTCATTGACCTGGAAACTCCTCGATTTGAGGCGGGCGGGGCAATTTTTCCTGATCCGTACGCTCTGAAGCGCGTCCGCCCCGAGGCGTTCGCCGCCGCGCTCTTGCCGGCGGTCCCGCCGCCGACCCCTGGCCAGCATGAAGACCGCATTCATGAGATGGCCGCGCGGCTTCGAGAACTGGAACGTCAATATCGGTCAATTTTGCTCGTGTGTTCGATCCTTGATTGGCCCTGGATTCGAGACGCCTATCAGCGGAACCTTGAGCGCCCTGAACCTGAATCGTTCTATACGCCGATGCAGACCGTCGCGGTTGATCCCAAGACGCTCATTTTCTTTCTTGGTGAATTACCGTTTGTGACCAGTCTGTATGAGCGCGGACGGATCGAATTGACGCCCGATGATAATTTGTCGATTGACGGCGTCAAGGAGATGGTGCTCCAGGCCAGGGACCGCTTGAAGGTCAAGCTGCCGAAGGTCGCCAAGCGAATCACGCCGCAATTGTTGTCGGTTTACTTCCGATACGTCCGTAATCTGGCCCTGATCGGGCGACGTCTCACCCCTGATCTCTATTCCTTGATTGTCGCCGCGCAGCAGACGGCCGGCGACGACTTTGCTCTGGCTGTGGCCGAGACGGCGCGCGAGTACCGTTACGCCGATTCATCGAGCGAGGCCGAGTGGGGCGACGATCCCCCGTTGCGAATGGGAATCGGCAAGGGGGACGTGCCGATCTGGGGCCCTGGACCGATGGCGAGCCGCCTACCAGGCCCCTTGATCGGCTGGGGCAAGGTCCAGCTTCGCCCTTCGCCTGGAGAGAAGGAACGCAAGCGCTGGAAGCAGCGGTGGAACCCTTACGGGATCTGCTCGTGGCCTCCGGAAGACGATCGAATCGAGAGCTTTCATCGTCATGTCCGCGATCAAGCGAAAGCCGTCATCGGCGCGGACCTGGCCAGGTCTGAGAAATTCACCACCAGCGTCATGGACGGCCTGGACATCCGCGAGACCTTGCGCAACTGGCATACCGGCGATCTCTACGTGAAGGTCATACCGCCCGACCGAGGGGCGATTGACGCGGTGGTCTTCTTGTTCGACGTTCCCGCCGATCCCGAGATTTACACCCATCGCGCCACCTGGTACGCCGAACACTCCGAGGAATCGACCCTGGCCTTTTACGCGACCGACCCGATGCAATCCTTGATCGGCCCGGGCATCGCCCAGGCGGAATATGGCGGCGCCTTGTTCCTGTTTCCGCCGCGACCGATCCTCGACGTCTGGGACGACCCGCGGCTCGACGCCACGACGACGCTCGAAGAACGCCTTCTGGCCGGCGCTCTCTTGCACAGCAAGGAGCGGCACGTCGCCGTCGTCAGCCCTCGCCCCCCTTTGGCCTCCTGGCGACGGCTCGCCCGCCGCTACGGACGCAAGCTGATCCACCTGCCGATGGGCCGATTTGGCGGCCAGATGATCGAACGGATGCGGACCTTCCACATCCTCAACGGCAAGCAAGTACGATCCTACGCGGCGGATTACATCCGGGATATGTAGGCCATTTTCATACGACCAAATTCATGAATCTCCCATTTGTTATGTAATGCTGTCGCGCAAAAGGGGAAGCCGAACCATGAATCGGAGAATAGTCTGGAAATCCCTCGTATTCTCGTGGGCAGGGTTCGCACTTTCGGCGTGGTGCTCGGGAAGCGTCGCCGAGGAGTCCACCGTTCCGTTCGATGCACCGAAGTTCGGCGTCAAGGCGCACATTCCCAAGGACTGGATGATCGCGGTGCGCGAGAAAAATGAGTACATCTTCGTCGCCAAGGTTCCGCAAGGGGACCCCGACCGTCCAGGCGCGGCTGTCTGCGACTTGGGGCTTGCGCCCGAGAATCTGGATGCGTTTCGGACCCGGATCGACGCCAACGCACGCCGGGTTGGTGAACCTGGCACCTTGGTCCGCAACGAAGTGGTCAAGGGTCCGGTTGGAGAGCGGCTCGAATCACTCAAGGAGTTCCGGCCAAGGCCCGATGCGCACTGGCGTGAATTGACGATCCGGATCATCGCGCACCGGCAACTTTATACCTTCACACTCAATGTGGACGACGCCACCTGGCCAACCGCCAAGCCAGCGTTTGACGCCCTGGTCGCCTCGGCTGAGTTCGCGCCGCCAAACACAGGTTCCGATCGGCTCGACCTCAAGACGAACCGCTGGGTCCAGCGCGAATTCAAGTTCGCGCTTGATCTGCCCGAAGGCTGGCAACCTGCTCTGGCGCCCGACGAGGTTGCCTTGCTTTACGCCAACGGCCCGCCGCACGGCGTCTGGGCCGACAACGCCCTGGTCATCGCTCAACCTCGACGTCCGCTTGACCTGGAACCCCTTGCCGAACTCTTGACCCGGCAACTCCGCCTGGTCGAGCCCCAGTGCGAGGTCTTGCAGTGCAAGGTCGTCAGCCAAGGGAAGGACAAGGCGCTTGAGACGATCGTCCGAACCCGGCGCGGGCCGTTCTCGATGACCATTCTTGAACGCAGGTTCCAGGGGGACCGCTTCAATTACGAGGTGAAATACACCGTCGAGTCCAAGAGGTTCGATGCCCTGGCCCCAACCTTGCGGCACAGTCTCGACAGCTTCACCGAAGTGCCCGGCGACGTGCCCCAAGGCGGACCAGGCAAGCCAGCCTGAATCGCCTTGTGAATCAAATTCGTAAATGTGGATTTAATGCAAGCTATCTTATTATCAATCCTCGCTGTCTCTGGACTTCCGCCAGCAAGGCGCGGGCCTGGGGATGGTCGGGATTCAGGCGGAGGGCTTCGGTGAACTCAGCCGTCGCCTCGGTGAATCGGCCTTGCTGGGCGAGGACCGCCCCCAGGGCGTGGTGTGCGTCGGCGTTCTTTGGTTCGAGTCGGACCGCGTCGCGAAGGTGCGGAACGGCCTCATCAAGACGACTTTGCCGGGCCAGGGCAATCCCAAGATTCACCCGGGCGCCAGCGTGATCGGGCTGAATTTGCAGGACGGTTTCATACTCAGCGACGGCCTCGTCGGCCTTCCCTTGGTAGGCGAGGGCCGCGCCCAGGCCGGCATGGGCTTCGACGTGGAAGGGCTTGATCCGGGTCGCTTCAAGAAAATGGGCGACGGCTTCATCGGCCCTGTGCTGCTGGATTAAGGTAGTGCCCAGACTGACATGGGCTTCAGCAAAGCGGGGCTCCAGTCGCAGCACGTCCTCAAAG
>JBDTIR010000699.1:0-2496 GCA_039936275.1 Isosphaeraceae bacterium
AGCGTCAGCGAGCTTACCTAATAACCGCTTCAACTTGATCAGCAACCTGGTTCATGACGATGGGTTCTGGGCATTACCCGGCGCATACGAGTTGGCGGTTGACTCGGTGGTCCCCGGTGAGGACCAGACGCGGATTTCCGCCTGGCAAGGGCTGGACCAGACTTATGGAACAGACAGCGACGGCAAGGTCAGCTCGGTCGCGAGCAGGGTGCTGGAGACAGCCGCCAAGCAGGAGAAACTCGTTGAACTCTCCCAAAAATTGAACGAGGCGTCCGACCGGGTTGCCGACTGGCAAGCGGGCAAGGCCCTACTGGCCCTGACCTTGGTCCGTCAAGGCAAGACCGACGCCGCCCGCCCCTTGCTTCAAGAAATCCTTGATGGACAGAAGACGAACTCAATCCCGCTCAACGCTTGCTGGATCATCGGCCAGGAGCTTGAATCAAGTGAGCCGCTCAAAAATATGGCGTTGACGTTTTATGAACGAGCGCTCAAGGACAACGCCGACACGTACTACACCAGCCACCCCGTCAAGCGGCTCGTGGCCCTCTACAAGGCCGACGGCCGACGTGAGGAGGCCCGCGCGCTGGTCCTTGATTTCGCGTCGCGGAAGAATGACGTGGCGAGTTACAACGTCGGTTATGAAGCGTATCGACAAACGATTAATCTAACAAGCCTCGGCACGGAACTGGCCGGGCTGGGCTATCCGGCCGACGCGATCCGCCTCTTCAACGACGTGCTCGGCGACACTGATCGGATTCAACTGGCCAAGGGGTGGTACAATCGCAACGTGGATGAATTCACCAGCAGGGCCCGGGAAGGCTTGGGGAAGGCCGTCGCGAGCGTCACGCCCGAAACCCTGATCGAAACCGCCCGCTCCTTGTTGACGCCGCGCGCCCACCCCGGGCCTGACACTCCGGCGCTTGACCTGATGATCCTGGTCCAGCCTCGCGAGATCGATCAGGCGACGATGACCAGTCTGTTCGAGACCATCGTGACGGTGGCCGCCGGAAAGGCGGAACTTCTGACAGAGCTGCGCGACTTGCTAGCGAAGCTTGACAAGAAGCACCCCAACGACCTTTCTATCCAGGTCGTTGCCACCCTGGTGGACCTTGCCGAAGCCGTTCCGAACGGCCAAGAGTCTGACCCGCCGGCCCTTGCCAGGCAGAAGACGGCCGAAGAGTCGGTGAATCGGCTCGTCGAGCAGATCAAGGCGACGCCGCTCGAAGTCCTTCCGGCAGGCGCTCGCCCCAATTCCAGGCAGCGGGCCGAGGCCGCTCGGCAGATCCCTTTGTTTCTCGTGGCTCGCGCCTGCACGCCCATGGACAGTCTGCATCCAGCCGCCGAAATCCTCGCCGATCGTGCTTTGGAGGCCGCGAAACGGCAGACCGACGATCTGGAGACCCTGGCGATCCTCCGCGAGCGAGGCCAGGACGCCCTGGATCGAGGCGATCGGGAGCGTGCTGAACAACTCTGGACCTCAATGCTTGACCGCGTGTTAACCGGCCTGACGCCCAAAGCGGCGAAGTCTGCGCCGGAACAGCCTTCGCAGAAACCCCTGGCACCCACGATCACAATCGATCGGTTCGAGCAGGCCGCCGACCTGTCCAGGCTCTTGGCGAATCGAGGGATGTCGCCTTTGTCGCTCAAGGCGATGCATATCGCCCTGCGTGGCGGGCCTCCCGTCCAGCCTGTGATCGCTAGCCAATCCAGCGGAGGCGGGATGATGATGATCCAGCCCGCGATCCAGTCGAGTTCCGGGCAAACTCAGATCGACCCGATCTTGCAAGCGGTCGAAGCCAGGTTGTTCGACCTCAACGCATTCTGGACGCGAAGCCATGCCCCCCCCTTGGCCGTTTATGAGACCCTGCGAGACGTCGTCTTGCCCGAGGGAAGGCCGGCCGAAATCTTCTTGTATGCTCGTGCCTTGACGCCGACGAACAAGAGACGCCCGAGCAACGTCGGGGCCTTTCTGGTTAAGTGGGCCGTGCGCGCGGGTCAGGCCGACGACCTGACCAGGCGGATCGAATCAAGGCAAGATCAGCCGATGGCCAAAGCTGCTGCGTTGGTACTCAGGAGCTTGCTGGGTCAGGCGTTGAACGATGACGACGCCGCGCTCAAGGCGCTCGACGACCTTGATCAGACGCTCAAGAAAGACTCGCTCCAGACCACGGCCGAACTGGCCTGCGTCGCCGCCTTGCCCGCCCTGGACAAACCTCAGCTCGCCCAACGGGCGGCCAAGGTCGTCGAGGCCGCTGCACGGAACCTGGAAGCGAATTCCAATGATCATTTTGCATCGATGTTATATATGATATTGGGGCGTCATCAATTACGCCATGAGCATATCAATGATGGACAACGCGATCTGGAAAATTATCTCTCTGCCAGGGAGAGGTTGGCAAACCGGACTCTGGGCTCCACGTCCGATTACCAGCGCGTATTCGCGTTCAAGGCCGTCGCCGATGAGTATGCCCAGGTTGGCGACCTGACCAAGGCCCT
>JBDTIR010000700.1:0-13293 GCA_039936275.1 Isosphaeraceae bacterium
GCCTATTCCTTTGTTGGTTCCCGGGATCGCGACACCCTGGTTACCGCTTCATTTCGCGGGTTCAGTAGTGTCAGTGATGCGTGCAATGCAACACAGAGAGATGCACGATTATCACGATTTCTTTGCAATTGTGCGGAATTTTCTTGACAAGTCGGCTGGCTCATGCGACTGATGATGGGGGTTCATCGCGATTACTGGCGAACTCCAATCTAGTCTAGGCGTCATCTTAGCTCGTGTCGTCCCATTTTTTCTTCCCAACCCGGGAATTCGAAGAAAATCCAAGAATCGGTTCCTCCGCGTCCTGTCCGGCCGATCCCCCCCTTGGAGCCTTGAACTCAAATGGGCGTGCTCAATACCGTAGGGCCGAGGCTGTCCAGCATTCCGTTCAATCAGCCGCACATCGTCGGCACGGAACTGGAGTATGTGACCCGGGTGATCCAGTCCGGGAAAATCGCGGGCGACGGGGAATTTACCAGGCGGTGCGCCCAGTTCCTTGAGGAGCGATTCGGAATCCGTCGGGTGTTCATGACGCCCTCCTGCACGGCGGCCCTGGAGCTGGCGGCGATGCTTTGCGACCTGGGGCCCGGGGACGAAGCGATCATGCCGTCGTTCACGTTCGTCTCGACGGCCAACGCCATCGCGCGAACCGGGGCCAGGCCGGTCTTCGTGGAGGTCCGCCCTGATACCTTGAACATGGACGAGACGAAGCTCGAAGCAGCGATCACCCCTCGCACCAAGGCCATCGTGCCGGTCCATTACGCCGGGGTCGCCTGCGAACTGGACCGCATCATCGAGATTGCCAAAAGGCATGACCTGACGATCATCGAAGACGCCGCGCAAGGGGTCAACGCTTACTACAAAGGCGGGGCACTCGGCTCGTTCGGACACCTGGGCGCCTACAGCTTCCACGAGACCAAGAACCTCGTCTGCGGCGAAGGCGGCGCGCTCTGCTGCAACGACCCCGCCTTGATCGAACGGGCTGAGATCCTCCGCGACAAGGGGACCAACCGCTCCAAGTTCTTTCGAGGCGAGGTCGATAAGTATACATGGGTGGATATTGGTTCGTCGTACATTCCCAGCGAGTTGACCTGCGCCTTCCTGTACGCGCAGCTTGAGGCGATGGACGAGATCAAAGGGCACCGTCGCGAGATCAGCGAGACCTATGTGCGTGGTCTCAGGCCCTTGGAAGACGCGGGGCTGCTTCGCTTACCCCGGGTCCCCGATTACTGCGAGAGCCACTTTCGGACCTTCTACGTTCTCTTGAATAGCAAGGAAACCCGCACGGGCTTGATTGATGAGTTGCGTCGGCACGGCGTCTCGGCCACGTTCCACTTCGTGCCACTGCACTGCTCACCGATGGGCGCGCGTTTGGGCTACAAGGAAGGGGACTTGCCTTTGACCGAGGACCTGAGCGAACGCCTGCTGCGGCTTCCTTGTTCGATGGACATCACCGAGGAACAGCAGGCGGAGGTGATCGACCTGGTGACCGCCTTCCTGGTCGATCACGGCGAACCGATCGACCCTGACCGCGTGATCGAGGGGGCGGCCGGGCTTGGGAGCGTCCGGAGATGAGCGGCTCGGCATCTGAGGACCGACCCGGCGTCTCGATTGTTGTTCCGGTCTATCGAGGGGCTGATTGCCTGGTGCCCTTGGTTGAGGCCGTCACCGCTGCCTTGCGGCCCCTTGGGATTGATTTTGAAGTCATCCTGGTCAACGACGGTTCGCCCGACCACTCCTGGGACGTGATCGAACGACTCTGCCAGACCCGCCCGGACGTCATCGGGATCGATCTGAGGCGCAATTTCGGTCAGGACAATGCGATCGTCACCGGCTTGCGGTTCGCCAGGGGGCGGTCGGTGGCGATCATGGACGACGACCTCCAGCACGACCCCGCCGACCTGCCGGCCCTTCTGGCGAAGCTTAGCAACGGGGCCGACGTCGTCTACGCGGATTTCCAGGCCAAGCGCCAGGCCCCCTGGAAGAACCTTGGGAGCTGGTTCAACGGCAAGGTCGCCGAGTGGGTCTTGAACAAGCCCAAAGGGGTGTACATGTCCCCCTACAAGGTGGTCCGCAAGGAGGTGGCCGACCTCGTCTGCCGGTACGAAGGGCCGGAGCCCTATGTCGATGGGCTCTTGCTTCAAGCGACCTCCCGGTTCGATCGCGTTCGGGTCGAGCACCATCCCCGATACGCGGGGCATGGGAATTATACGTTCTGGCGATCGGTGGGGGTCTGGGCCCGCCTGGCCACCTCATTCTCGGTGCGACCGCTGCGCCTGGTGACCTGGTGCGGCCTGGCGCTCGGCCTGCTGGGCGGGTTGCTCGCCTTGGTCGTGATCGTGCAGCGCCTGCTGTTTCCAGAGCGGTTCGCGGCGGCCGTCGCCGGCTGGGCGTCGTTGATGGTGGCTCAGTTACTCATTGGCGGCGTTCAGATGGTTTTTCTGGGCGTCCTGGGAGAATACGCGGGACGCACGCATACCACCATCGCCGGCAAACCCCAGGCGACGATCCGAGAGGTGCTCAATACTGAAGCACGTCGCGACGACCATGCGAACGAGATCAAGGCCGGCCTGGCGACGATCCGGGGGTGACCTTTTGAGCGCGAACGCCAGCCTGGTCTACCGGACCCCCTTGATTTATGAGCTGGTCATGGCCGCGCTCTACGGCCGCCACTACGCAGGCCGCACCAAGGTCCTGGCTGCTCTGGTCCCCCCCGGGTCGAGCGTCTTGGAACTCTGCTGCGGCCCCGGGTTCCTCTATCAACGCCACCTGAAGCGCATCGGAGTGGATTACCTCGGGATCGACGTTAACCCTCAGTTCGTCGCGAGAATCCAAAGACTCGGTGGTCGCGCCCGGGCCCTCGACCTGCACGCGGACGCCCCCTTGCCCAATGCCGAGATCGTGATCATGCAGGCCAGTCTCTATCAGTTCCTTCCCGACGCCGGCCCCTTGGTGCGTCGGATGTTCGAGGCGGCCCGGGCCCGGGTCATCCTCGCCGAGCCGATTCGCAACCTGGCAACCAGTTCGGTCCCGGTCCTCTCCAGGCTCGCCAGGAGGCACACCGACCCCGGCCTCGGCACTCGCCCCGAACGGTTCGATGAGCAAGCGCTCGATGCCTTCGTCGCCACCCTGTCGGTCCCGGCAAGCCGGACGTTTTTGATTCCAGGAGGGCGAGAAAAGGTGTATGTTTTTGATTTGAATATGAGCGACAACAGACAATGATCGAATTTATTAGTATATTTCCATAGAATTCGTCTGGGTGAGACCTGGAGTTGGGCATGCCGATTGGCGAGGGACCACAACGGCGTTGGAAGCGGCTGATCGGGGCGGCTCTGGTCGTGGTCGCGGTCGTCTTTGGCCTGGTGCTTGTGCCCGAATTTCTGTGGGCGATCCCGTTCGAGGTCTCGCGTTGGTTGGTGCATCCATTGACGTTCCTGGTCCTTGCTGGCGTGGCCTTGCTGGTTCCGCCCCCCTGGCCGACGCCAAGGGTGGTCCGCACAAGCTTTGGGCGACTGGCCAGGCTGCCGGAACGGTTTCCTGGGCTCTGGTCGAGGCTCCAGAGCGTCTCGGCGCCGATCCGACGGGTCGGACCCTGGATCGAACGCTTGAACAGGGCGACGGACGGGTTCCTCGGTCGTCCGTTATCGTTCCTGGTCGGCCTGGTTTGCCTGGTGATGCTGCTGACCTGGGCGCCTCATTTCCTGACCTGGCCCTGGTGGTGCGACCTTGACCAGTTCGCGACCTCGGCGAGGGCCTGGGAGGCCGGGATCGTGCCCTATCGCGACCTGGAGGATTTTGATTTTCCAGGGCCGATTTACCTGCTCTGGCCCCTGGGAAAACTCTTCGGCTGGGGGCGAACCGCGCCGATCTATGCGCTGGACCTCGTGTTTGTGGTGCTCCTGGGCGTTCGCTTGCTGACCTGGAGCCGCCAGCGGTTCGGGCGGTTGTTACCGGGGCTCGCCGGGTTCCTGGTCTTTCTCGGCTATTATCTGGGCCTGGATTACTCAATGGTCGCCCAGCGCGACTGGCAAGGGCCGTTGTTCGTGGTGATCGGGCTCATGACGATGGAGGCCTGGCCAGGGCGTTGGGGCCGTTTGATCTCGGCCGCCTTGATGGGCCTGGCGATGGCGTTCCGGCCCCAGGTGGTGCTCTTCTTGCCTGCCTTGGCGTCGGCGATCGACGAAGGGTCAAGGCGCCTGGACGAGCCCTGGACCAAAGGGGTCCGCCCCTTGGTGGAATGGGTCGCGGCCTTTGGTTGTTTCACAGTTTTGGCGTTTGGCCCCTTGTTCTGGGCCGGGGTGATGGACGACTTCATCGCTCGATTGCGGGTCGCGAGCTATGGCGGTTCCTACAATCACTTGACCCTGGTTGTCTTTACCCAGGGCCTGCACGATCACCTTGACGTCTGGTGGACAACCTGGACCGTCGCGGCGGTCGCTTTGTTGGGGCTGTTCGGTCCTCCAGAAAGCCGACGCCAGGCGCGGACCTGGGCCCTGGCCTCGCTGTCGATCCTCTTGTATCGACCCTTGAGCCCTGTTCATCATCAGTATTTATATCACCCCTGGATGTTGGTCTGGTCGATTGATGTGGCCTTGATCGTCAACACCTTGGTGTCGGCGCGCCAGGTGCTCGGCCCGTTGCGAGGCCCTGCGGTCTTGGCCTTGCTGGTGGCGGGCGTCGGGCGGGTTCCTCCGTATTGCACCATCGTGGGGAGCTTGAACGCGGTGCCGAGCTTGGTGCGCGGCAATGAACCGATGAACTCGCCGCCTGGTTCGGAACCTTGGTTTCCGAACCGGAACCCTGACGCCTATTATCAATGGTCGGACTACTGCGAGTTGCTCGCCTATCTGCGCCGGCTCGATCCGGAAATCCGGGTGGCCAACGTCCTGCGGACCTTGCCCTTCCCGACGATCAACGGCCCGTCAGGCCGGGTGACACCATTCCCGGCGGCCGGAGGCGTGCTCCATCTGGGTCTGGTTGATCCCGACCTGGAAGCCGGGTTCGCCAAGGCTCTGGAAGAGACGCCGAACGTTCTGGTGGTCTGGGAAAACAGCGATAACCGGGTTGATACCCTGTTCCTCTGCAAGCACCTGACCCGGACGATCCGCCAGTTCTATCAACCGATCCGGCAATTCGGCCGGTTTCAGGTCTGGGCGCGGAAGCAAGGACCACCGGCGACCATTCAATAGGGCCGCGACAAACTCGCCTCTTTCCATTCCTTGAACAGATTGGCGCACTCCTGGCGGAGCAGGCCGGATTCGATCCGGAGCGGGCTCTGACCCAGGTCGGCAAGTGTCTGGGCGGAGACGGGAAGCTCACCGAAGCCGGCGCTTTGGGCGTCGGCGATGGTGGCGCCGAAGACGACGCGATCAATCTTCGACCAGTGGATCGCGGCCAGACACATCGGGCAAGGCTCGCAGGTCGAGTAGAGCGTCGTCCCGCTCAGGTCGATCGTGCCGAGGGCCTTGGCCGCCTGACGAAGACAGTTGACCTCGGCGTGGGCGGTCGGGTCGGTGTCAAGCCAGACGGTGTTGTGGGTGCTCGCGACGGTCTGGCCGTCCTTGATCAGGACTGAGCCGAACGGGGTCTGTCCAGCAGCGATTCCCGCCCGACCGATCGCGATCGCAAGCTGCATGGCTTGTTCATCAGTCATGAGTTGCCTCTCAATTATGTGTTCACCAAGCGAGATTCGCCCTTAACCATCTGGCTGGTCATGATGGCGAAGTGGGTGTGCATCACGCAGCGGGCGGCGAACTGGAAGAGGTGCCGCACCGGGCGTCGGGCGCGGATCATGGAACGAAGATAGCGGCCGTAGACCGGGCGGTAGGGCTTGGTCCGGGGGTCTGACCAGATCCGGGCCAGGACGATCAAGGTGCCCAGCATGATGAGCGTGTGTTGTTTCGCGTAGGTCAACGGACGGTGCTTTCGGAGCCAGTCCATCTTGGCCTTGCCGAGGGTAAAGTTGTTCTCGATATAGAGCGACGAGAACCGTTCGAAGTAGTTTTCCACGTCGTAGAGGCGGCTCATCAGGTCCACCCAGCCGTCGCGCAGTTCTTCGCGGGTCATGTTCAGGGGGATGATGTTGGTGGCGATCCTGGGGTCGTCGGCCGCGGCGTTGTCGAGCCGGCCGTCGGCTTCCAGGCGGTCGTAGAGCGGCGTCTTGGGGATCGCCGAGAGCATGCCGGCCATCGCGGCGACGACCCGAGATTGACGGAGGAACTGGAACTGACGTTCGAAGATTCCGGGGTCGTCGTTGTCGAAGCCGACGATCATCCCCGCGTAGACTTCCATCCCCGCGTCCTGGACCCGGTGAATCCGCTCCAGCAGGCTCCCTCGCATGTTTTGCAGCTTCTTGGTCTCGCGCAGGGCCTCTTCATCGGGGCTTTCGACGCCGATGAATACGGCGACGATTCCCGCTTCGGCCATCAGGCGCATCAGCTCATCGTCCTCGGCGAGGTCAAGCGACGCCTCGGTGCTGAAGACCAACGGATAAGAGTGGGCGTGCTGCCATTCGATAATCGCGCGCAAGATTCCTTTGGCGGCTTTCTTATTACCGATGAAATTGTCATCGACCAGAAAGATCAGTTTCGCGCCTTGATGATACTGCGCGTCGATTTCGGCGATGACCTGCTCGGGGTTCTTGATGCGTGGCTTGCGGCCGAAAATGATGATGATGTCGCAGAATTCGCACTGGAACGGGCACCCGCGCGAGGTCTGGATGCAGCCCATCGCGTACCTTCGGAACGGCACGAGGTCGTAACGGGGCAGGGGGACCTTGGTCATGTCGGTCTTGTCGGCCTGTTCATAGCGGCTGCCGTGCTCGCCGCGCTGCCATTCCTCGATGAACCGGGGCCAGGTTTCCTCGGCCTCGCCGATGAACGTAACGTCGATCAAGCCCTCATAAGGGGGCCAACCTTCAGCGACGGTGATCCAGGGACCGCCGACGATCGTCATGATCCCTCTGGCCCGCATCTCGATCAGAATCTCCCGCATCCGATCGCGCTGGACGGTCATGCCGGTCAGGCCGACGAGATCGAACTCCTTGAGCTTGTCGAAGTCAATCTCATCAAGATTTTCGTCCATGAGCGTGATTTCATGCTCAGCGGGCGTCAGGCCGGCAATTACGGGCAGGGCGAGGACCGGCATGTTGGCTTCCTTGCCGAGCAAGGGAAGGCCGTGGTTAAGCCCCCAGAACGAGGTCTGGAAGCGGGGATTGATCAAGCAGATCCGTGCCATGGAAAGCCTCTGTACCAGCTCGCGGCTTGAGAAGAGAGGCGCAAGGGCCGGTGGTCCGACTCTGCGTCGTTGACGGGCTCGGCTGCCCGGGTTTGGGGGCTCCCGCGGAGAGGAACCGGCGTTGAACTCCCCTTGTTTATTGATCTGTGGGGCGAATCAACGCAAATCCAGAGCCGAGACTTCAGAAGAGAGTGACGCACCGCGCCCTTGGCGTCAAGCCCGACCCGGGCATGGGCGGACGCGGAGACCCCGTTTTCCCAAAAGGAATTGGGTTTAGGAGGGGCTCTTGCCGGATTCCGGGGTGGTGGTTCAAAAGTAACCGATACGCCCGATCAAGTTGACGCAAATCCCCTTGTTTTTCAGGGGTTTTCGATCCGAGATACGGCAGTCCCGTCGTCAATTCCGGATCGAATCAGCCCCCACCCCGGAATCCGTCATGAGCCACGAAAGTTTGGCCCTCTTCACGGCTTGAAGTAGCTGAATCCTTCCTGCTGTTTGCGGACCACCATGGTACTCCCGGAAGGGGTGGTCGTCACGCCCGACAGCAACATATCCTTGGTAATAGACTTGTCACGCATCGTGCTCTCGCAGGCGATGAAGCGGACCTTCTCTTTGATGAGGCGTTCCACCTCGTCGCTGTGCTGGCTCTTGTTCTTCACCACGAGGTTGATCCCCGCACCGTGGCAGACGACCACGATCTCGGCCTCTCCCTTCGCCTCATGGAGCATGTGGCCGACATTCAGAAGGCCGCCCCCCTGACGGTCGGCGTCGGCGAAGTTGATGTGGATGACTGTTTTCAGCATGGTCGTCTCTCCCTTCGATTTCAGCGTGTCCGACTCGCCGCCGAAGCCGAGGCTAACAGCGAACCCAAGGGTGGCAACGGCGAGGAGCAGCGTATACTTCATGGTCTTCTCCTGATAAGTTGGTCACGCTCGTTCAGTGATTTGGGACGTCGGCCTTGGAAATGCGACCCGAGGTCGACGTGGCGACCGCGTCTTTCTTGGCGAACCACCCCGGGATCGTCTCGTACTTGCGAGTCGTGTTCGGTTCGCGTTTTTCCTTTCGAGAGGACCCGGTCGTTGTGGCCGCCGCCGGCCATCATCGTGTGGAGCAGAAACGGGGTCAGGAGCGAATGGCACGAGGTTAAGGGCTTCGTACCGTAGATCTCGGGTGTCTGTATACTATGTTTCGAACCAAATTCAGTGCACAACCGCTATTGACCTTGTGCCATTCGGGTCAAGAGCCGTTATTTTGCCTTTTTGGGGCGACCAAGAGGTTGCAAGGTGGAACAACGGGTGGCCAGGGTTCAGGTCCCACGAAGTTCAGTAGTCCGAACCTGTGCCGATCACGTTGCGGACCACACAGACTCAGGTGAGATCGTCGGGTCGATCTCCTGGGAAATCAGACGGAACCCACTCTACCATCCGGCACTCGACCAGGTCCAGTCTCGGGACGTTCGACCAGGCCGCCCGCCGACAGCGCCGCCAAAGTCGCCGTGGAGTTGAAGTCGAGTTCGGGACTTCGGCGGATAGAGCGTCCGAGCCCTGGCGGTTCAAGGACGTCGATTTCAGTCCGAACCTGTTCGCGAATTCGCCAGTCGTCGAAGCAGAAAATGTGTCAGAACTATATGATTGACGATCGCCATACGATTTGATAATTTTTGTTCACGCCAAGACCCCTCAGACCCATTGATGATCGGCTCATCTACCACGTTATCAACCGAGGGAATAACCGCGTCGCCGTCTTCTTCGATTCGAGGACGACGACTACGCCGCATTCCTCTCGTTCGCGAACTCCAAGGTTCCCGCGACATGGATCGAACGAATGACGGTCTCGGAATCAAGATCAGAGACGACCTCGTGCCCCTCCTTTGACCTGCACCCTTGCCCCGGAACCCGGAACGCGCCCCCCTTCCCGGGTCGCTGGTTCAGACCAGGAACCACACTTCACGGAACGAATCAACGCGGGGTTCGCGCAGGGTTGCGCTAGCACGAGGGTTCCAGCCATCATCAACGGCGTGAATGAGCAAGACCATCCCTCCCAAAGAAGCGATCCAAAAGTCAAAAGGCGCACGGCAAGGCCCTGTTATTCGACATCGTCGGACGGACCTCAAGACGGAACCGAAGGAATTCAGAGCCAGGCCCGACGGGGTGTTTTCGTCGATCCGTTGACATTGAGAATGCGCATCGTCGGTTCACCAATCCGACGGCATCATCCAGGGGCGATCCGGGATCGCCGAGAGATTGAACCGCTCGACCCACGCTTCAGGCCGGGAAGGCACCAACTCCGTGGACCAACCGCACGATTGCGCCAGCAGGCCGACCAATCGGCGAGGGTCAACGCCGGAGTCGCGCAGTGTTGCCAGCTTGAGGCTCTGGTCCCGCTTGGCCAGGCGGCAGCCGTCGTGATCAACAACCAGGGGAACATGTCCGAACTGCGGCGGTTCCCAGCCCAGGGCCTGATAGAGCAGGATCTGGCGAGGGGTGCTGGAAACCAGGTCGTCCCCCCGGACTACTTGGTTGACGCCCATCAAGGCGTCGTCCACGACGACGGCGAGTTGATACGACGGTTCGCCCCCGGATCGGCCGACGATGAAATCGCCGCCAAGTCGCGCCGGGTTAAGTTGCTTGCGGCCAAGGTACAGGTCGTCCCAAGCGACCAAAGGCCGAGGAACCCGGAACCGCCAGGCGAAGGAGCGATCGCCCAGGGTCGCCGCGTCGGCCGCGCTCCGTCCGGCGCAGGTGCCTGGATAGGTCGGGCCGTCCTCCCCGGCGTGCGGCGCGGAGGCCGCCCGCGCGACGTCGGCCCGGGTGCAGGTGCAGGGGTACACTCGCTCAAGCCGTTTCAAGCGATCGAGTGCCGCCTCATACAAAGGGAGCCTCTGTGACTGGAAATAAGGCGCCGACGTGCCGCCAAGGTCCGGCCCCTCGTCCCAGTCCAGGCCGAGCCAGCGCAGGTCGGCAACCATGCCGTCGATCGCCTCGGCGCGCACCCTTGAGGCGTCAATGTCCTCGATCCTCAAGACAACCTGACCCCCTTCGCTCCTCGCGGCCAGCCAGGCAATCAGGAATGTGCGGGCGTGCCCTGGATGCAGGCCGCCCGTTGGCGAAGGGGCCAGACGACCAACGGATAAGCATGATAAACAATATTTTATAATAAATAAATTTTAATGTATTCGGGATCGGAGAGTCATCAAGCGTCGTCCTTCTCAAGTTCCAGGGACTTATTGCTCAACGGAGCGAGATCGGGTCTAATAGGAGTCTCGCCGTCGAGCAGATTATGCCGCGCCGTTGGTTGGCGAGGCCAGACCGATGCGCGTTTGCCAAACGTTAGTTTGATTCCGGTACGTCCGGGGGAATGTCTCTGATGGATGCGGAACTGAAGCGGGACGCCAAAAGCGTCATCGACCGAATTGTCCATTTACGAGACTCTCTTTGACTTGGGCGACAAGACCACTCGCCGCGACGATCTCAGCCATGAGATGGAAGGCCCCGCCTTCTGGAACGACCAGGACAAGGCCAAGGGGGTCATCGCCGAGTTGAAAACCCTCAACGGCGTTCTCAAGCCGTTCGAGGCCCTGAAACGCCAGGCCGACGACCTGGAAGTCTTGATCGAAATGGCTGAGGAGATGGGCGATAACTCGCTCGACGACGAAACCCGAGACGCCGCCAAGCAGGCTGAGGCCGATCTCGAACAATTCGAGCGACGCTCGATGCTCAGCGGCCCGAGCGACCACTGCAACGCCTACGTGACCATCCACCCGGGGGCCGGCGGCACCGAAGCCTGCGACTGGGCCGAGATGCTCTTGCGCATGTACTTGATGTGGGCTGAGGCCAAGCGGTTCAAGGCCGCGATCATCGACCGCGAAGACGGGGACGTCGCCGGCATCCAGACGGTCACAATCCACATCAAAGGAGAGCACGCCTACGGCTACCTCCGTGGCGAGATGGGCGTGCATCGCCTGGTCCGGATCAGCCCGTATGGCTCAGGCGATAAGCGGCAAACCTCGTTCGCATCGGTCGAGGTCATGCCCGAGGTCGATGACTCGATCGACATCGAACTCAAGGACGACGAACTCAAGCGAGACGTCTTCCGCTGCGGCGGCCCCGGCGGTCAGCACCAGAACAAGACTGAGTCCGGCGTCCGCTATACCCACATCCCCTCGGGCACGGCCGCCGAGAGCCGGAGCGAGCGGTCGCAGCACAAGAACGACGCGCTCGCCCTGGCCCTGCTCAAGGCCAAGCTCATCCGCATTGAGGAAGAAAAACGCGAGGCTGAGTTCGCCAAGGCGTATGACGAAAAGAGCGAGATCAACTTCGGCAGCCAGATTCGCTCGTATGTTCTTCAACCATATCAGCTTATCAAAGACCTCCGCACCGATTACGAGGTCGGCAACCCCCGCGCGGTGCTCGACGGCGACCTCGACGGCTTCATTGACGCCTACCTTCGTTTGAAGCTGTCCAGAGGAGAGGTCAAGAAGTCGTGACGCCCTTCGCGGGGCCAAGGCTCGCGGGGCGATCCCGGCCCCGCGTCCGTTTCCACTCCAAACGTTCCATGAGATCCATCGGGCGATGATCGAGATCGAGGAGACCGACCAGACGCGGGCAATCGTCACGCGGGACGTTCGGCTCAGGTTCTATTGGAACGGCGACCGCTGGACGCACGCGCTCGAGATCGGTCCCGAGCGATCGGTCTTTACCGAGTCGGTCGAGGGAGATCCTGCTCGCGACGATCCGGCGAGGGTCGTCAGTCCAGCCTATCAGGAACTGCATTTCCAGACCGACGGGCCAAAGACAATGGCCCTCCTGGTCGGCCGGTCGGGGCCTCATCACTTCTCGGCCGTGTTCACCGTTCAGGAGTTCGAGGCCGAAGACGCCCAGGCTGGTCGTCGCGTGGTCGTCGAGGTGGACCTTGCCGACCGCTGCCGGTCGCCAATGACCGCCCTCGCCTGCACATATCTGGTTCATGCTGCGCCCGAGAACCTGCTCCATGGTGGATCGGACGGCGCGACCTGGCGGTCTGAGGTTCCCTCGCCGGAGTTCGCCCATCTGGGGGTCGAGCGCAGCCGGCTCACAATGGCCGAGTCGGGACGTCGAGGGACCTTGGCCCAGATCGATGCAGCGCTCGATCCTGACCAGGCGACGCAACGCTTCCTCTATCTCTGGCAGTTTGATCAATCCCCACGTTTGAGTCTCCGATAGGGCGTGCCAACTACGCCGGGTTTTGACCTGACGCCAGCTTGAACCTCAAAAGAAGATCAACCAAACGCCCCCGCAAGGAGTTGCCGGATGGACGTCCTGAAGCAGAGTGATCCCGAAGTCCACGCGGCCATCGTTGCTGAGGAACACCGCCAGCGCGACGAACTGGAGCTGATCGCTTCGGAGAACTACACCAGTGCGGCGGTCATGGAAGCGGTGGGCTCGGTCCTGACCAACAAGTACGCCGAAGGCTTGCCGGGCCGGCGCTACTACGGCGGCTGCCAGTTCGTGGACGTCACCGAACGGCTCGCCATCGATCGCGCCAAACAACTCTTCGGGGCCGAGCACGCCAACGTTCAGCCCCACTCCGGCGCGACGGCCAACCACGCGGTTTATTACGCCGCGTTGGAAGTCGGCGATACCGTCCTGGCGATGGACCTGGCCCAAGGAGGGCACCTGACCCACGGCATGAAGCTCAACTTCTCCGGCCGCTGGTATAACACGATCGGCTACGGCCTCGACCCCAAGACCGAGCAGATCGACTACGACCGGATCGCTCAGCTTGCCCGTGAACACAAGCCCAAACTGATCCTCGCCGGAGCCAGTGCCTACCCGCGCACGATCCACTTTGACCGCATCGCGGAGGTCGCCCGCGAGGTCGGTGCGGTCTTCTTCGTGGACATGGCCCACATCGCCGGCCTGGTCGCCGCCGGCTTGCACCCGAACCCGGTCGCCCACGCTGATGTTGTCACGACGACGACCCACAAGACGCTCGGCGGTCCGCGCGGAGGCACGATCCTCGCGACCGAGGCGCTCGCCAAGAAGCTCAACTCGGCTGTCTTCCCCGGGCAGCAGGGCGGAC
>JBDTIR010000701.1:0-15255 GCA_039936275.1 Isosphaeraceae bacterium
CGCGGTCCCTGAGCGGGTCGCTGGTCTTCCACGCCCTGGTGCTTGCGCTGGCGTCCATCGCGGCGCTGAGCGTGGCGATGCCGAGCGGGGTGGAACCGCCCAGGGTCATTCACGCGGAACTCGGCCCGGTCGACAACCGAGCGCCTGCCGAAGTCGGCGGGGGCGCGCCTGGTGAGCTGGGCGGCCAAGGAATGATCGAGTCGGTCGCGCTTTCGGCCCAAATCGACGCTGGCGCGGGTGATCCGGTCGAGTCCTTGCTCTCGGACGTCTTGCCCTCACCCCTGACCAGCGACGCGCCGCCGAGCGTTTTACCGGGGCCGAGCACCTCGGGCCTGGGCCTCTTGCCCGGGCCTGGCACCGGCGGTGGAGGTGGCGAAGGAGGCGGCTCCGGAGGCGGGAAGGGGCGGGGCGTCGGCCCGGGAACCGAGTTCTTTGGCGCTCGCGAACACGCCGGTTCATTCGCTTATGTTATTGATTGTTCAGGGAGCATGGCCAACCGCAACGCCCTGAACGTCGCTAAGCGCGAACTTTTGGCCAGTCTCCAGCAACTCCCGCCCGACGCCAAGTTCTCGGTCATCTTTTACAACATTGATCCAATCGTCCTCGACGACGAACACGGGCGTCCCGGCCTGATGTCGGCGACGGCCCAGAACAAGGCCCGCATCCGGACCAGACTCAACGCGGTCCGCCCTGAAGGCGGAACCGATCACCTCCGCGCCTTGCACGCCGCTCTGGCCATGCGGCCCGAAGTCATCTTCTTTCTCACCGACGCCGACCTGATGAACAAGGCCGACGTCGAGCTAATCCGCGCCGAGGCCGGCAATACCCGCATCCAGGCCGTCGAGTTCGGCATCGGCCCAAGCCTCGGTACGTCGGTCCCGCTACGCAGCCTGGCCACCTTGACGGGTGGAACCTACCGATATTTTGACGTCATCTCATTCCGATAGAATTCGAATTCAAACGCCGCCCCGCGCCGGAATGGGTTGACCAAATTGCTCCACGGGCCGTAGATTGGATTCAACCCCGCACGACCTGGATCTGGATCGTCGCCGTCGTCGAATGTGGCAACGAAGGGACGATCCCCCCCTGGCCAAACGGTGACCCTCCGTGACGACCGATCTTCGTATCTCTCCCGAGTGGATCGACCTGACGCACGCCGACGATCCGCGCGACGTGGTCCATCGCGCCGTGGCCTGTCTCGCCCAGGGCGGCGTGGTTGCCCTGCCGACGGAAACCTCGTACACACTAGCCGCTACTGCCCTGAACGCCGATGCTGTGGCCAGGCTCCAGCGGATCAAAGGACGGGACGCCTCAACGTCCTTCGCCTTGGCCTTACGCAGCTCTGACGAGGTGGCCGATTGGGTCCCCGACCTGGCGACGCCCGCCAAGCGATTGATCCGCCGAGTCTGGCCAGGCCCGGTGACGTTCGTGTGCTCGGGCGGCGTGTCCAAAGGACTGGCCAGCCGCCTACCAGCAACAGTCAAGGACGTCGTCACACCGGCCGAATCGATCGGCTTGCGCTCTCCGGACCACAAGGTCGTTCGCGAAATCCTCCGCCTGGTTCCCGCCCCTTTGGTTATCACCAGCGCCCGCCGCGGCAGTGATCGGGCAGCCAACGTCGCCGACCATTTGCGCGACCTGCCCGACCTGGACATGGTCCTTGACGACGGGCCAACGCACCCTGGCATGCCCTCGACGATCATCCAGGCAGGCCCCGAAGGCTGGCGGATCGCCCGCCCGGGGGCCGTCGATGCCGAGACCCTGACCCGCATGGCCGGCACAATCATTTTATTCATTTGTACAGGAAACACCTGCCGGAGCCCGATGGCTGAGGCTCTGTGCAAGGCCCGCCTGGCTGATCGGCTCGGATGCGCGATTGAAGACCTGGAAGCCCGGGGATTCGTCGTGATCTCGGCCGGCCTGGGCGCGATCGAAGGCCAGCCCGCCGCGACCCATGCCGCTGAGGTGGTCCGGACCCGTGGCGGCTCGCTGCGCAGCCACGCCAGCCGTCGAATCACCCCCGAGTTAGTCCACCACGCCGACGCAATCATCACGATGACTCGCGACCACCGCGACGCCTTGCTCGCTCACGCCCCCGAGGCTGCCGACCGCGTCCGCCTGCTCGACCCCCTCGGCGACGACGTTGACGACCCCATCGGCGCGGATCGCGCCACCTATCTCCGCACCGCCGACGCCATTGAGGCCCACCTGGCCCACCTGCTCAACGACCTCGGCCGGAACGACCCTGGCTCCGGATCGCACCTTGGTCCTTCTTGACCCCGGGAGGGCCAGGAACGATAATTCCTACGTGGCTTTCGCGTTTCTCGGACCCAAGGACAACGCTCATGGCCAGCACGATCATTGGCAAACCCCGGAAAGTTGTCCCCAAGATCCTAGCGGTGATTCACGCCGACGGCTGCACGGGCTGCGAAGCCTGCATCGAAGTCTGCCCGGTTGATTGCATCTACAAAGTCCCTGGTGAAGACCACGCTAGCCTGCAATCCTGGTGCGATATCGACCTCGACCGCTGCATCGGCTGCAAGCACTGCGCCCAGGTCTGCCCCTGGGACGCCATTGATATGGTTGCCACCCTGGAAGTCCATCAGCATGTGGCGGTTAAGGGCGGCCCACCCGAATTCGTCGAACGACACTGGGATGACCTGGTTGACTCGGCCCGTCGGAACGCCTTGGCCCTGGCCTCGAAGAAATAGATCAAAACAATCATCATTCAAGTGATATGGCTGACTCACCTCGGGTGGGCGAAGCGTCCGCGAACTCCACCAGATCCGACGCGGGAGAGTTCTCGGACGCTCGACTCACCCGACGAATTTTACCCAAACTTCCGGCAAATTGGTCCGCGCGGCTTTCCAAACGGCGTCGTTCCCCACTCAATAGGCCCTTGACTTGAGTCGGATCACGAATCCTCCGCGTTGCGCTCGTTGCCAGCCATTCAAAGAGGACGTCCATGCCTGGATCTTTCAGCCGGTTCGTGCCGATCGCCTGCGCCCTTCCTGTATTTCTGTTCGGCTGTGGTCAGACTGGCCCGAACGAGGTCGCCTCGTCGTCCACGACGACTCCGGCAACTTCCGCGGCGGCTGACGGTTCTGCTGTAGAGGCGGACCAAGCGGCGGCCGTCGGCGCGGAGACGCAGGTCCAGAAGCGGACCCCCAACGCAGGGATCAACCCCAAAAACCAGGTGGACATCGTCAGGGAGGAGATCAAGGGCGGAGAGTTCCAGGAAGGGCCGACCCCGTTTGAATACCTCTGGCAGCCCGAGAAACAAAACCCGGAGCCCGACGAACCGCTCAATGTTGAAGTGCCCCTGGGCTTGCCTGAACTGGTGGCCTACGTGCCCAAGGCCAACCCCTTGACCACGGCCAAGGCCGCCCTGGGCAAGCAACTCTACTTTGACGCCCGGATCTCCAAGGACGGCACGGTCAGTTGCGCCACCTGCCATAACCCTGAGCATGGCTGGACTGACCAGATGCCCACCTCGACCGGCATCAAAGGGCAGATCGGCTCTCGAAGCGCCCCAACCGTCCTGAACACGGTCTACGGCCGGTCCATGTTCTGGGACGGCCGCGCCCCGTCGCTCGAAGGCCAGTCGCAAGGGCCGCCTCAGAATCCGATCGAGATGGGCGAACAATCGTACAAGGAAATCATCGAACGACTCCGGACCATTCCAGGCTACAAGGAACAATTCCTCAAGGTCTTCGGCACCGACGTCACGCTTGACGGCGTGTCCAAGGCCATCGCCACGTTCGAGCGTACCGCGCTGTCGGGTAATTCGGCCTACGATAAGTATACTCGTCGCGATATGAGCGCACTGTCTGAGACCCAGAAGCGCGGCATGATTTTGTTCGGTCTGCGACCGAATTCCGACGACCCGTTCAAGACCGACGTGAAGCTCAAGAAGGCTGAATGCACCTCGTGCCACATCGGGTTTAACTTCACCGACGACCAATTCCACAACCTGGGCGTCGGCTGGAACGAGGCTGACAAGACCTTCGCCGACCTTGGCCGCTGGGCGATCACACCCATCGGCGCGAAGTACGACAAAGAACTCGGCGCGTTCAAGACGCCGACCCTGCGCGACCTCTCGCACACCGCCCCTTACATGCACGACGGCAGCGAGCAAACCCTGGAAGAGGTCGTCGAGTTCTACGACAAAGGGGGGAACCCAAACCCCCAGCTTGACAAGGACATGAAGAAGCTCAACCTGACCAAGCAGGAAAAGGCCGACGTCGTCGCCTTCATGAAGGCGCTCGACGGCGAGACCCGCAAGGTCGAACTGCCCACTCTGCCCGACGGCCCGGACGGCACCGCCCCCGACCCCAAGAAGGCACTCACCCCGCCCTCTGCCAAGGCGGCGCTGGGCAATGTTCATGGCCTGGTCCGTTAAATTCGCGTTCCTGTTAGAGATCAAGAGATCAACCAAGACGACGCTGAGAACGCTGGTTGTCACGGGTTGAGACCAACCCGTGACAACCCGTAATTGAGTGGGGATCAGCGAGAAATCTCCTTTTTTCCAAAGAAGACGAGGCCAAGCGCCCATGCGTCGGATCGCCCTGCCAATGGTCGGGCTGGGGTGCCTTCTGGCCCTAGTGGCGGGTTGCTTCGGCGAAGCGCTCTGGCAAGGGGGCCAGCTCGCCTATCGAGACGCCGCGCACTTTTATTACCCGCTCTATCTCCGGGTCGAGCAAGAATGGGCGGCGGGCCGAGTCCCGCTCTGGGACCCTGGCGAAAACGGCGGCATGCCCCTTTTGGGCAATCCAACAGCGGCCGTCCTCTATCCAGGCAAACTGATTTACACGGCGTTCGGCACTCAGCATTACGCCTGGGGAGCGAGAACCTACACACTTGCACACATCCTTCTGGCCGTGGGAAGCATGTTCGCCCTCCTGCGGTCGTGGCGGGTGAGCCGGACGGGGTCGGCCCTGGGAGCCTTGAGCTATGGGTTCGGCGCACCGATCTTGTTCCAGTATTGCAACATCATCTTCCTGGTCGGCGCGGCCTGGACGCCGCTTGCCTTACGCGCGACGGACCGCTGGCTTCGCCTGGGCAAGCGTTGGGCAATCGGCGAGCTAGCCGTGGCCCTGGCGATGCAGACTTTGGGGGGCGATCCACAATCCGCCTACCTGACGGGTCTCTGCGCCGGCGGCTACGCCCTGATCTTGACCTCGAAGCGGCAAGCGAAGGGAAACCAAAGCCGGCGAAAGTGGTGGTTCGCCCTGCTGGGCGTCCTGGGCGTCCTGGCCTGGGTGGCCTTGACTCTGGCGGCGGCCCGATACCTGCCCGACTTCCGCGCACAGCCCAAGATCGCGGAGGAACAGCCGCCGGCCTTGCCCTGGACGCCCTGGGTGTCCCGAGCCTTCGCGGCGGCCTGGGCCCTGCTGGGCCTGCGGCTCGTCTTGCGAGGACTCCGGCGTCGAGAGGGTCGGCCCTTGCTGAAAGCCCTGACGGGTCTGGCCGGCGCGGGGGCCCTTGCCGGGGCCTTGACGGCCGCGCAACTCCTTCCTGTTGTTGAGTTTTCGTCCTTGAGCACCCGCGCGGCCGAGGAAGGACCGCACGACGTTTTCCCGTTCAGCCTGGAACCGTACCGGGTGGTTGAGCTAGCCTGGCCGAACGTCTTCGGCACCTCGTTTCGAGGAAACAGGTCGTGGCTGAGACTCTTGCCGCCGGAGAATCATCGGCTCTGGATACCATCTCTGTATATGGGCGGCTTGACGCTGGCCCTGGCCCTGGGGACCCTTGGGTTCCGAGGCGGCCCGCCTTGGCGGCTTTGGCTGACGTCGATCGCGCTGGTGAGCCTGCTGGGCAGCTTCGGCGAGTTCGGCAGCCCCACCTGGTGGGCGCGCGGCACCCCAGTCGGTCAGGCCGCGCTGGGGCCTCGAGACCCGGTTGACTCGCCCAGCATCCGGTTCGATGGAAAGATGCGCGACGGCGACGGCAGCCCGTACTGGTTGATGGCGACCGCCTTGCCGGGCTTCGGCTCGTTCCGCTACCCGAGCAAGCTCTTGAGTTTCACCAGCCTGGCCCTGGCGGCTCTGGCCGGGCTCGGCTGGGACCGCGTCCTTGCCGGGCGGCGAAAGCGGACGCTGGTCGTACTCGGGTGCATGCTGGCCGTCTCGATCGTCGCCCTTGGCGGGGTGGGCATCTTTCGTGGGCAGATTGTCACCCGGTTCCAGGGTAAGTCGTCGGCCTCCGGGGGCTCGCCGTTCGGTCCATTCGATCCGCATGGTTCCTTCGCCGAGCTGTGTTGGGCCCTGGTCCAGGGGGTTGGCGTGGCAACGGCGGCCCTGGTCTTGGTGCTCCTGGCCAGGCGTCAGCCTCGCCTGGCCGGCGTTCTGGCGCTCGTCTTGATCACAGCCGACCTGTTGCTGGCCAACGCTCGATTGGTTCGGACGGTGCCGCAGTCGGAATTCGAGACGACCCCTCGCGTTTTCAGCCTGATCGAGCAGGCCGAGCAACGTGACCCCGGCCCCCCTGGACCGTACCGGGTTCACCGGATGCCGGTCTGGGAACCTTCCACCTGGCGTGCCTCGGCGTCGGCCGATCGCGTGCGTGACTTCGTCCACTGGGAGCGGGCCACGATCCAGCCCAAGTACGGCCTCCCCTTGGGCGTTCAGTACACCTTGACCGAGGGAACGACCGAGCTTTACGACTATCACTGGTTCTTCGCCGGCTTCTACCGACGGCTCGATCCAGCCGTCGCCAGGGCCTTGCGGGCCGAGGTTGGCGAGAAAGTCGTCTACTTCCCCAGGCGCGGGTTTGACCTCTGGAACACCCGCTATTTCGTTCTGCCCGCCTATCCAGGCCGCTGGGACGACGAGCATCGCGGGTTCGCGTCGTTCCTTGATGCCACCGAGCCGGTCTATCCTCCGCCCGACGCCTTCAAAGGCCCCGGTGGCGACCAGCGCCAGCAGGATTGGCTGAGGCGCGAAGACGTCCAGATCAGGCGCAATCTGGCCGCCTTCCCTCGGGCCTGGGTCGTCCACAAAGTTCGGTTCTGGGAGCCAATCCACGGCCTGAACAAGGCCGACCGCAAGCAAAAGATGGAGGAACTCCTCTATCAGGACGACATCCTCTGGAACGACGCGGATCGGCCGGTCTACGATCCTCGGGAACTCGCCTGGGTCGAGCCAGAGGACCACCGCGCCCTCACCTCCCAGCTTTCCTGGACCGAAAGAGACCCGGACGAAACCGTCAAGGTCGTCTCGTATCAGCCGCAACGGGTCGAGCTCGCCGCCAAGCTGAACCGCCCGGGGCTGGTCATCCTGGCCGACGTCCTCTATCCAGGGTGGACCCTGACGATTGACGGTAAGGCCGCGTTGATCTCCCGAGCCAACCGCTTGATGCGCGGGGCCCTTGTGAAATCGGGGTCGCATACCTTGGTTTACGAATATCATCCCAGATCGTTTTTGATCGGTCTGCGCATCTCAGGCCTTGGTCTGGCGACCCTGGCCGGGCTGGCCGTCTGGTCGATCTGGAGGGATACCCACTTGCCCGAGGAACTGGCGATGGTAGAGTCAGCGGGTCGGCCCACCTTGGGCCGCTGATTGAAACGTTGATTGAAACGTTGATAGAAACTATCCTTGTTGCGAGCCCTTCCCCAATGTCCCGCTTAAATCTGTTCGCCCTGGCCGTTCTGACGGCCCTCCCCTGCTCCGCCCTGGCCCAGACGCCCAAGCAACCCAAGGTGCAACCCGGTCCGAACGAGCCCGATTGGGTCGTCATCCTCGACACGATGTACAACCTGAAGATGTTTGACGACCTGGTCAACCCGATCACCACCACCGCCGAGGCCACCCCCGGCCTGTTCAAGAAAGCCGGTGCCGGCCCGGTCACGTTCAAGCCGGTGATCGCCCTTGGTCTCGAAGCTGTGATCCGAGGCGGCTGGTACCCCAACGAAGTCGGCGCGAACGCACCCAAAACCAGGGAACTCTGGCACTACCAGTACAGGAACACCGCCCAAGACATCGAGACCGGCTCGAACCTGCCGCCTCGTCTGGCCGAAGGCACAACCACGGACTTCGATCCAGGCGACTCGCCGTTCGGCCTCTGGATCGGCAACGATCAATTCAAGGACCGGGTCTTCAGCCAGCCAAAGCAGGTCGCCGCGCACAACCCTCGCCTGGCCAAACAGCCCTACAAGGCCATGATTTACCCCTTCAAGGACAAGAAAACCGGTCAGGTCGTTCCCCACAGCTACCTGATCGGCTGGGAATACTCCACCAACGACGACTTCCAGGACGTCGTCTGCCGGATCGACAACGTCGACCTGGTGGATGAAGCCGGCGCGCCGGTCAAGGGAAAATGACGATCGGGTGACGCAAGCCGCGGATTCACCACGAAGGCACAAAGACGAGAGAATCTCTTTGTGCCTTCACCTGTGTTTTTGTCGTTAATGGTGATTATGAAGCATCGAGGTCCTTGACCAGGAGCAAGGGCCGTTCGACGATCATCCCGGGCGGCAGTTTGCGCTTCAGTTCGGCGGCGTCGAGGGCGTACAAGGGGCTGATCTCGATGCCGAACGGGACCGAGCCGTCTGGTCGGCGCGTAACGGTCGCGCCGGCCCCTTCAAGCCAACCGGCGAACAGGTTGCTCATCCGCTGGCGGACCGTGGCCGGCGAGTCGGGGCCGGTCGCGTTCTTGAGCGGCTCAAACTCCACGGCGCGATCGGTCTCGACCACCGCGTACCGCTCTGCCAGGGGCAAGGCGTCAAAAATAAACTGCTCAAACTTCACCGCGTTGGGCTCGGCAGGCTCGATCAGGCGGCCGGCGTCGTCCAGGGTCGGCACCCGCTTCAAGGCGCGGTGGAACGGCAAGGACGCTCCGGACGTGACCAAGCGCTCGACGAATTCACGCTCGAACAGATGAATGGCGATGCTGCCTGCCCAGAGTTCCAGGCTGCCTTCAGGCTCCCGGCGCTCGGCAAGCTCGGCGGGCAGATCGGAATATTCGATCACTTGTGGGCGGCCGTCCACCTCAACGACCAGGCCCACTTTCTCATCGGGATGGACCTTCTCAACGACCTTGAATGAGACCTCCGCCTCGGCCTTGCGGTGCAGGCCGAGAAAGCCCGGCTCGGCGATCTGGACCAACGGATTATCGACCTGAAAATAAAAGAGGGTACGAATCCCACGTTCCCGCATCTCTTCCAGGCAACTCGGCGATCCGTCCGGCCCTGGAGCGGCGAGCGCGGTCAGGGTGCCGCCGTGACCGTCGGGACTGAGCGCGAGCCGCCCTTTCTCGCTCAAAAGAACCTGACCGTTGGCTCGGTCCACGGCGGGCATCACCCCCTGGACGAAGAGACGGACGTGGTCGAGGCTGAAGTTGGCATGCTCGGCGAAGAAGGCGGCGGTCTCGTCGTGGTTCTCAGGGCTGGTCATGATGTATAAAGGAATCGGCCGGCCGTGGCGACGGCCCAGGGCCACGATCTTTTCGGCGTGGATCTGAAACAGGCTGGCCGCTGAAACAGGACCGATCGGGTACGTCCCCTTCGGGCCTTCGAATCCCAGGCGGGTTCCTTGCCCGCCCGCAACGACGACGACGGCCACTTCTCCACGGGCCAGAGCGGCTTCCCCACGCTCGGCAGCATGTCGGCGCGCCACGCGCTCGCCGTCAGTCCTGGGCAACCGCCAGACGGAGACCGGCCGAACCCGTTCGGCCTCGGGCGCATCGGCGACGTCGATCCGGACTAAGGTCTCGATCAGGTGATCGAGCCGGTTGAGGTCAAGCTGGCGGACCTCGGCGGCCAGGGTCGCCCGCTCTTTGGCGTCGAGGTCGTCCCACCAGCGGAGCAAATGTCCCTGGCCGTGCCGAGTCAATAACTCGACCAGTGCGGAGTCGGCAGGCATTGGTTCGCGTCGGCTCCCATTTAAAAGGTCAAGGACAGACCATCGTAGGCCAAGGCCACCCCTTTGGGCAAAATCGCCTCGGTCTCGGCGTGGTCAAACCCGTGGCTCAGGTGGGTCAAGAACGTCCGCCTCGGCTTCAACCGTTGGACGACCTCCAGAGCTTGCTCCAGGTTGAAATGTGTGGGATGGGGCTCGGGCCGCAAGGCGTCAAGAATCAAGGTGTCCAGCCCTTCCAGGAGTGGCCAACTCTCATCGGGAATACGCACGACGTCGGTGCAATACGCCAGGTCGCCGCAACGGAACCCCAAAACCTGGAACCGTCCATGCATGAGCCGGATCGGCATGAGACGCTGGCCAAGCACCTCGAACGGCACCCCGGGCGCAATCCGCTCAAACCGCAGCTTCGGCACGCCTCCGGTCGGGATCGCGTTGGATTGCTCGGTGAAGGCGTAATGAAACACGCGACGGATCGCGTCTTCGGTGGCAGCCTCACAGTATAAGGGGACCGGGCCGCCGATCGCTTTGGGAAAGAGCCGGGCGTCGTCGAGCCCAAACAGATGATCGGCATGATCATGCGTATAGGCAACGGCGTGAACCTGGCCGATCCGCTCACGCAAGAGTTGGATGCGCATCTCGGGACCGGTGTCAATCAGCAGATTTCCGCCGGGCAACTGGAGCAAGACACTGGGCCGAGTCCGCTGGTTGCGGGGGTCGGTCGAGCGGCAGACCCGGCAGTCGCAGCCAATCATCGGCACGCCGGTCGAGGTGCCGCTGCCCAGCACCAGCAGGCGCCTGGGAACATTCGCCAGAAACTCCGACAAGGCCCGACCTCTCCTCCCGGTTATAGCGACCTTAAATGATCTCGATCGTCGGTTGTCGTCACCCGGCTTCAACCATTGTACGCGGACCAGGCAAACACGGCGATCTCAAAGTTCACCGCAAAAAACAACCGGCGCGACAGCCCTTATCCAGAACTTACGACATTGATTCCTTGCTGCCTCTAGCGAGAATCGCCGAGAGCGGCGCGGCGATCGCGGTACAGAAGGCTTGGAAAATCAAGGTCGCCCCGACGCCTGTATCATCGCTCGACTGACCGCGATCAAGCCAGGGCCCGATGTTCCTCAATCCCTCGACCTCCAGAAAGAGCAAGACCGCGACGACCCCGACCAAACCCATCAACCCCCGCAGGGTCAACCCGGGTCGGCGGAACCCCCAGAACAAACCGATGGCGCATGAGACCATCAAGGGGACAATCAAGAGAATCGCCTCCTGAGCCAGCATACTCGGCCCACTCACTTCCGGCGGGAGCCCCACTTGCGATGGAAGCCAATCCCAGGCGGCCCCCAGAACCGCGATCCCGGCCAAGCCTCCGAGTACCAATCCGACGAACCCTTGCGCCATCCACCCCCTGAGGACCACCAGGATGATCGGCTCGTCCGCCGGTGATTTCAACGACAAGGGTTCCGGTCGATCAAGCAGGCTCGGAAACGAAGGCGAAACGCGCACCCCCAGACCCCAATGCCCAAACCTGGCATGCAGAGAACGCACTTCGGCCTCGGAGACCCTGCGACGCACCGGCGAACCCGACTCCACCAGCTTTCTCGCCAGCCGGGGGTCCAGCCCCAGCAGCGCGGCCACGGCCACGATCACCTGGCCTTGCTCCTGACCATTCGGCTCGATCCAGAGATCGTACCGCGTTGGCCTGGATGTTCCTTGAATCTTGAACAAAGGCTTGCCTCCAGCGACGTCCTTGACTCGCTCGGATCAATCTACTCGCATTCAACCACGTCCTGACGACATCGGTCCACTCCCAACGCGCGGAATCACGTTCAAAGCCAAAGGGTGTCAAAACTTTGTTGACCGGGCCGGGCGGGTCGTTGAGAATAAGTGACTGCCTTGCCTCGGAAGATCCGCGCCCGAGGTCTCGGCGTCAATCCGGCGCGGGTTGAGAGGGAGGAGGCTCATGATGGACCAGTCGCACGGATCTTGCCAGGGGAGTCGGCGTCGGTTCTTGAAAACGGCCGTGGCCACAGGCGCGGTGGTGGCGGCGGCCGAGCCGATCTCGGCGGCGCCTCCAGAGAAACTGCCCACCATCACGCTGGGCAAGACCGGCCAGGTCGTGACTCGCCTGGGCATGGGCACGAGCTGGGACGTTCAGCCCAGCTTCGTCCAACTCGGCCTGGCTGCCGGGATCGGGTATATCGATACGTCAGAGTCGTACAGTGGCGGCAAGACCGAGACCACTCTCGGGCTGGTCATGGAGCGGACCAAGAAGCGGAAGGACGTTTACCTCGTCACCAAGAATTCCAGCTATCGCAAGGCCCAAGGGCCGGGCGCGGCCGGGATCTTCGAGCAGCGTCTGAATAAAAGCCTGGAGCGTTTACGCACGGATTATGTCGATTGCTACTATCTGCACGGGCTCACCGGCGCCCAGATCCCCTTGCTGTTCGACGACGGGGTGAAGGCGGCCTTCGAAGCTTTGAAGAAGGCCGGCAAGATCCGGTTCGCCGGCCTGAGTTGCCACGACGCCCGCCTGGTCGAGGTCGTTGAGGCCGCCGCCAAGTGCGGCTGGCTCGATCAGATCATGATCCAGTATAACTTCCGCACCATGGACGCCGACGACATGAAGCGAGCCGTTGACGTCGCGTCCAAGGCGAACCTCGGTCTCGTCGCCATGAAGGCCCAGGGAGGGGCCGGCGAGTTCAAAGCCAAAGGAGGGGATCCCGCGCAGTTTCCCAAGTTCGCCCGGGGGATCGAAAAGGGGTTCAACCCGCACCAGGCGGCGATCAAGGCGGTCCTGACCGATGAGCGGTTCCAGGTTGTCGTCAGTGAGATGACCAACCGCACCCACCTTCGTGAGAACTCAGCGGCCATTCGCGACCCGCTGAGCACGAAAGAAGCCCGCCTGCTCGAAGAACACCGGGCGCGAACCGCCCGGATGTACTGCCACGGCTGCGGCCACCTCTGCGAGACCTCCGCTCAAGGGGTGCCGGTCGCCACTGTGCTCCGCTACCTGCGCTATTACGAAGTCTACGGCAAACGCCAGGAGGCCAGAGCGCTCTATCAGGCCCTTCCCGCCGAGGCCCGCGACCTCGCATCGGCCAACCTGGCCGCCGCCGAGGCCGCCTGCCCCCACGGCCTGCCCGTGGCTCAACTCGTTCAGATCGCCCACAAAAACATGAGTTAAGACGAGATTCTACCCACGGATGAACTTGAATAAACATAGATCAATTATCATCGATCTAAGTTTCCTCAGGTTCATCCGTGGGTAGCTCCTCTTGCTCTTCTGGAGCGACGGGAATGGCGTAGTCGCCGTCGATCCAGCGGCCCAGGTCGATCAATTTGCAGCGGTCAGAGCAAAACGGGAAGCTGGGCAGGTCGTCGAGGGTGGCGATCGCAAACGGCTTACTGCAAATCGGGCATTTCCCCTGGATCATGAGGACGACCCGCTGGAGTTCGCCGGCTTCGATTCCGACTTGGTGCTGGTGGATGTTGAGGACGACGACGACGACGACGACGAGGAATCCGCGGGCTTGGATTCAGGCGGCTTGTCGGCCTTGGCACTGGCCTTGTAGGAATCGCTCCGGTAGTCGGTCTGGTAGAAACCCGACCCCTTGAACAGGATCGCCGCCCCGGCACCGATCTTGCGGCGCAGGGTGTTAGCCTTGCACTCCGGGCAGACCGTCTGGGCGTCGGCCTTGATCGACTCGAACGCTTCAAACTCATGCTTGCAGGAATCGCAGATATAATCGTAAGTCGGCATCAACGGACCTCGAAGAAAGAAATCCAGCGCGGTGAATCGTCAAAAAAAAGGATCAGGCCGGCTTGATCGAGACCCCCACCTTGGACGGTCGCAAGACACGGTCGCGGATCATGTAGCCTTTGTTCAGTTCGGTGACGACGGTGCCTTCGGGGTGGTGGGCGTCTGGTTGCTGGAAGAGGGCTTCGTGGCGGTTGGGATCGAACGGCTGGCCGATCGCGGCGATGCGAGTGACGCCGTGTTTGGCGAGGACGGCGAGGAATTGCTTGTCGATGATCTCGAGTCCTTCGACGATCGACGACGCGCCTGAGGCGCGGGCGGCTTCCATGGCGCGTTCGAAGTCATCGATCACGGCGAGCAGGTCGCCGGCCAGGTCGCCGACGGCGTAGGCGCGGTCGGCTTCGGCCTGGGTGCGTGACCGTTTCTGGTAGTTGCTGAATTCGGCGCGGGCGCGCTGGAGTTGGTCGAGGTAATCGTCGCGCTGACGCTGGACTTCAGCCAGGTCGCCGACCGGGGGTGCGGTCTCGACGCCAGGCCCCGGGCCGTCGGGGGTCGTCGCATCGGGGTTCTGGTTGCCGTCGCTCATCAGTTCGTTCCTCTCGTCTCGTTCAAAAGGCCACGGCCGCGCGGGAGTCAAGGTCCAGTGGTCTCGGGAATCGGTTTACGGCGGTGCGTTGGAGCCTAAGCCTTTGGCAAGCAAGGTTCAGGCCGAGTCGCGTTCGTCGCCGTCGGCGTCCTCGGTGAAGTAGTCTCGGAGTTTTTCGAAGAAGCTCTTGCGTTTGGGGCTGACGTTCTCGTGTTCCAGTTCGGCCAGTTCACGGAACAGTTCCTCCTGGCGTGCCGAGAGGCGAGAGGGGGTCTCGACGACGACCTCGACCAGTTCATCACCGCGTCCGCGGCCGTTAAGGTCGGGCATTCCTCGCCCCTTGAGCTTGAACAGTTCGCCACTCTGAGTCCCTTTGGGGATCGGGATGCGTTCGCGGCCCCCGAGGGTCGGCACCTCGATCTCGCCGCCAAGGGCGGCCTGGGGGAAGCTGATCGGGAACCGGCAGAGGAGGTCGTTGCCGACCCGTTCCAAGAACGGATGCCGGCGCACCTGGATCTGGATGCGAAGGTTGCCCCGAGGCGCGCCCGGGTCGCCGGGTTCTCCTTGGTTGCGGAGCAAGAGGATCGTGCCGTTATCGACACCGGGTCGGACGTCGACCTGAAGGCTAACTTTCCCCTGGGTCCGTCCGGAGCCCCGGCAGGTGTGGCAGGGGTCGGTGACGCGGGCTCCCTCCCCCCCGCAGGCCGGGCAAGTGGTCGCCATCTGAAAGAAGCCACGCGACTGAACGATCTGGCCGGTTCCCCGGCAGTAATCGCAGGTCGCCGGGGTGGTCCCTTTGCGAGCCCCGGTCCCCCGACAATCGACGCAGAGGTCTGGGCGGGTCAGTTCGACGGTTTTGGTAGCCCCACGGTCGGCGTCGATCAGGTCGATTTCCAGTCGCATCTGGATGTCGTGGCCGGGTCTGGGGCCTCGGCGCCTGGGTCCGAAGATGTCGCCGAAGAGGCTGCTGCTACCCCCGAGAAATTCGCGCAGGAAGTCCTGGGCGTTGTGGTAGTCCTCGAAGCCGCCCATCCCTTCGAGGCCGGCAT
>JBDTIR010000702.1:0-3263 GCA_039936275.1 Isosphaeraceae bacterium
CCGTCAGGGTCGGCCAGCAAGAGCGGCAGGGCGTTGGGATACCTGGCCGCCACCCGCCGCTGGGTGGGGGTCAGGCGCTTGATCTCAGCGATCAAGATCCCGCGATCGGCGTCGTCGGCCCGCTTCAGGGCGAAATACTCTCGCCAGTGCAGGAGCAAATCGGCCGCCGCGTCGTCGCTCAGGCTGTCTCGAAGCTGACGGAAGTCTTTGGGGTGCTTCTCATAAAGGTAAATGGCCTCGAAGCCCAGGCGGTCCAGCAAGGTCAAGCCGCGCAGGCCGTCGCTCTTCTCAATGGCCAGGGCGTTCTGGCGATAAGTGCGCAGGGTCCGTTCGACCAGGGGGCGCTGTTCGGGATACCTCGCCAGAAGCTCTGCGCCCGGATCGGGCGTGGAACGGTCGATCGACGCCCGGGGCGTGGGATGGCTGCTCGAAGTCCAAGGAAGATCCTTGACGGTGAGCTTGCAGAGCACACCCAGGGCGGCAAGCAGGGCGACTACGGCGAAAGTACGCTTCATCGGTGGGCGGTCCCGTCGACCAATTGGAAGGGTTTCGTCGCGAACCCGTCGGGCGGGCGGCCGTCACGGTTGCCTGACAGCAGAACGACGACGGCGGAGGAACCCACCTTCTGGCGAGTGCCCCGGAACCAAGTTGACTATTGTTCGCTCAAAGCCCCTGGACGTCAATTCCGGTTGTCGGCACCCATTCCCCCCCTCGGGGATGGAATGCAACCGCCGAGCCGAACCTCAAAGGCCTTGCCTGGTGGGCGGAGCATGCGATACGCTCAATCCCTTTGCCTGATCCATCCTATCATTGAGATCGATCATCGGCCCGTAATTTTGGAACCAATTTTAAAAATTCGCAGTCTGGGTAAGCTATACACACAAGAACGAACCGATCGATCACGAAAGCAGGGCTGTTTCATGACCACGCTGATCGAGCCGTTGGGCAAGGTCCGAACCAAGATCGTGGCCACCCTCGGCCCCGCGTCGCACGACCCGAACACGGTACGGGCCCTGGTTGAGGCCGGGGTGGACGTCTTCCGGCTCAATGCCTCGCACGGCACGCTTGAGCAACGCTCTGCCGACCTGAGCACCATCCGTGCCATCGCCGAGCAAACCGACCGACGGATCGGCGTCTTGATGGACCTGGGCGGCCCCAAGATCCGCCTCGGGCCGATCCCTGGCGATCTGGTCGAATGTCGCCTGGGGGACGAATTCACCCTCGCCAACGACCGCACGACCGACGATCCTCACCAGTTAACCTGCTCGTATCGCACTTTGGCCAATGATCTTACGACCGGCGACGTCGTCCTGTTCGCCGACGGCGCGGTGGCGATGGAGGTCACACGGACCTCGGGCGGCGAGGCGGGGTTGGTCGTAACCCTTCCTGGCCCCTTGAAATCACACCAGGGGATCAATCTACCTGGAGCCGACCTAAAGATCAAAGCATTGACTGAAAAGGACTTGCGTGATTTAGACTGGGCCGCGAACCACCCGGTCGAGTACATTGGTTTATCGTTCGTCCGCGAAGCCGACGACGTCTCCTGGTTGCGCCGGGAATTGAAATCGCGGGGCATCCGGGCTCGGATCGTGGCCAAGATCGAGAAGCCGCAGGCCGTCGATCACCTGGAGGAGATCCTGGCCGAGGCCGACGCCGCGATGGTCGCTCGGGGTGATCTAGGGGTCGAGATGGACGTCGCCAGAGTGCCCGCGATCCAGAAGCAGGTCATCGCCGCCTGCCACCGGGCACGCATCCCGGTGATCACGGCCACGCAGATGCTCACGAGCATGGAGTCTTCCAATCGTCCGACTCGTGCCGAAGCGAGCGACGTGTTCAACGCCGTGCTGGATGGAAGCGACGCCGTGATGCTCTCTGGCGAGACGGCCATCGGCTCTTATCCGGTCGAGACGGTGGCGATGATGAGCCGGATCGCGACCGAGGCCGAGCGGCTTTTGCCGACCGCTCGGGTCGAACTGGCGGCTTCCACACGCGCCGGCTGGATCCAGCCAATCACCGAGGGGGTGGTCGAGGCCGCCAGCCTCGCCAGCCGTCGCCTGGGGGCGGCCTTGCTGGTCGTGGCGACCCACTCCGGCCGCACAGCCCTGGCTCTCTCAAAGCACCGCCACCCGACGCCCACCCTCGCTCTGGCCGAGGACGTCGAGACCGCCCGCGCCCTGGCCCTGTACTGGGGCGTCACACCGGTCCACTGCCCCTCGATCGCCGATGGCGAGCAAACTCTTTCCTTCGCCCTCGATTGGGCCAAGGTCCGCGGCCTGGTCACGACCGGAGACCGCGTCGTCTTCCTCCGCGGCACCATGCCGGGCAATCCCGTGCATAATGCGATGCTGGTGCGTGAGGTGGAGTAACAAACGCAACACCCCAGAGGCCAGAAGCCGCAAATTTCGGCAAACCCGGAAGAATCGGCCTTGTCAGAACCGACCTAACCCGTCAGGATGCCGACGCGTTGCCGCCCGGTCGTTCTTGACCCCACGTCGCTGCCTTCGCCGTCCGGCGGTCCTGACCAATTGTTGATATTCGACCCTCCTCCGACCCTCAAACAGAAGGGGCCGGACAGGGTTCCCGTACGTGGCGAGGCCCGTTTGCCATGCGTGACAGGTGGATTGCGGGCGCCTTGGCGGCCTTGTTGCTGGCCGTCGCCCCCGGGGGCTTCGGCTGCGTCTCGACGTCCGTCCGGCAGGTCTCTCCGAACCCTTTGCTCGTCCCCTCGGCCGACTTCGAGGCGGTCTGGAAACAGGCCGTCACGGTCACGAATGAGTACTTTGATATCTCCAGCGAGAACCGCTTGGCGGGCCTGATCGTCACCCAACCGAAGGTGGCCGCCACGCTCCTGGAGCCCTGGCACGGCGACACCGTGGGCTTTGACCAGCGGCTCGAAGCAACCCTCCAGTCGATCCGACGCTTCGCCAAGGTCTACGTCAACCAGGCCCCCGGCGGCGGCTACGCCGTGAAGGTCGAGGTTTACAAAGAGCTGGAAGACCTGGTCAAACCCGACCGCCAGATGGGCGGCCGCGCCGTCTTCGCCGACCAGCTTCCGGTGAACCGTGCCCGAGAGGTCGTCGGCCCCGTGCCGGTTCCCGTCGGCTGGATTCCCCAAGGCCGCGACACCAAGCTCGAACAGGCCATCCTGGCCCGCCTCCGCGAAGGCTTGTTCTTGTAAGCCGGCGGGACCAGAGTGCGCCAACGGATTCTGGCAGGACCGGAACTGACCTTCCCCACGAAGAGTGGGCGCTCACCCGTCCGAT
>JBDTIR010000703.1:0-4343 GCA_039936275.1 Isosphaeraceae bacterium
TCGGCATTCGCGTCGTCAAGTTCTTGCAAGTAGCGGTTGATCGTCGAGGCCCCGGGGACGATCAAGCCTTCGAGGTCTTCCAGGGTTCCCGACCAGAGCGGGAGCTTCCGCAAGGCGTCCTCGGCCTGTCGTTCCAGTTTTTTGAGGGCTTTGCGGGCGTCGGCGGCTTGGTCGTGAAGGTCTCCTTTTCGGGTGGCCCGATCGACTGCCGCGCGGAGGTCAACGGGGTCGCGATCGGTCTCCAGATTGTCAAGTGCCGCGCTCAAGGCGTCGATTTTCTCGGTCAAGACGTCGATCGTCTTGCCGCTGCTCTCGCAGTCCTTGACCAGGGCTGGATGGTTGTCGGAGAAGCTCTGGAAGCGTCGGGAGAATGTGGTGGTGATCCGGAGTGATTCGGCCTGGCTGAGGTCGTCGCCGTGTCCCAGCTCGCGGAGATGGCCTCGGGCCGAGTCGAGCGCGGTTTGGTGGTCGGCGCGCTTCTTGATCATCGCGCGCTGGTCCTTCTGATGGCCGCCTAACTGGAGTTGAAGCTCGCTGATCGCCTCGGCCTCGACGAGCAGAGGTTCGGGCACGTCGATCGCGCCGAGCGCTTCCTCGATCTCCTTAAGTTCATCCCTGGACATGGCATCGGTCTGTTCGGCAACGCGGATGTCTTCCTGGACCGTGCGACGTTCTTCGGCGAAGTCATCGCGGAGCAAGGGAACGTCGGCCAACGTCGTCAAGGCGGCGAGCAACTCGAGACGTTGGGCCAGATCGGGCTTGGCTTGGTGGATGCGTTCCAGCCGTGAGGTCTGGCGCTGGAGGTCGTCAAGTTCGCTTTGGTTCTGGACCTTGAGGCGGTGGGCTTCAGCGAGCGATGCGGTGCGCTCCGCCCAGTCGGCGCTTCGGATCGAGGCGTCCTCAATGGCCTGCCGGGCTTCAGCCAGTTCGGCCAATGCCTGGTTCAAGGGGGGTTTCTGGCCGCCCTTCTTGAACAGGTCCGACCAGCCTGTTTCCAGTTCTTTTTGAAGTTTGCGGAGGCGGACCAGATCCGAACCAGCGCCGAAGATGAGCTGTCCCAGGTGGCCTTTGCCGCTGGCGATCGCCTTGCCGCCTTCGGCCAGCCGCTCATGGTCGATACCGAAAAGAGTCTCGAACCGATCTTTTTCTAAACGTCCGAGGAAGGGGTTGAGAGCGGCGTCGTCAAGGTCCGCATCGTCCATCGCCGACCGCAAGGTTCGCCGGTTCCCCTTGCGACGCAAGAACGCCAGGGTCGTGCCGTCCGGATTGCGAAGCGTCGCGCCGACGCGAAGCTTATCATATTCGTGAACAAAGTTATCGGGAGTGCGGGCGTCGATCCCGTAGAGCATCTGCCTCAAGGCGCGGAGGGCCGAGCTTTTGCCGGCTTCGTTGGGACCGTAGATCAGGTGCAAGCCATGCTGACCCGCCGAGAGGTCCAGCGAGACGTCGGTGAACGGGCCGAAGGCGCGGAGGTCAAGCCGGTCGATTCTCACAACGAACCTCCCGTCTGGAACAGGCGTTGGGCGACCAGCGATCCAGCCAGATCAAGCAACTCGCGGAGCCTGGCCGGGTCGTTGAGCTTCAGAGAATCCTCATCGTCGGACAACAGCTCAGGAGGGAGTTTCCGCTTGAGGTCGGTCAACTCCTCGCTCGCGAGTTTCAAGAGGCCGGCTTCGTCACGTTTCAAGTCCTCAAGCCTGCTCAGGAAGAGGCCGATCGGGCCGTCGTCGAGGTCGAGCGTACGGGGCTCTGAGGTCCGTAACTTGAGCTTCTCGACCCAGATCCGCCCTTGGCCGGCGTCTCTAGCCCGGTCGCGAACCTGCGCCAGCAGGGCGTCCTGATCGGCGACAAGGTCGCGGTGCGCGGGGCAGGGGCCTTCGACCTCGATCCGCACAGCAAGGAGCCGGCCCTCTGCCTCGGCCGAGAGGGCTGAGAGCCGTTCCCCGATCAACTGGAGCACCTCGTCCAGATCCGTCGCACCTTCCGCCTTGATTCTGGGGTGCGCCCACCGCATGACGTCGAGCGGGCGGAACTCGCTCTCAACCCGTCCGCCGTCGTTCACCGTGACGAGCATGCACCCTTTCGTACCTAACTCACGGACGTTTCGACCCTGAATATTGCCGGCGAAGACGATCGGTGGGTCGTTATGAAGAATCTCTCGTTTGTGAATATGGCCGAGTGCCCAGTAGTTGAATCCTTTGACTCGGAGGTCGTCGATCGAGCAAGGGGCGTAGCGTTCGTGGCCTTCCCGGCCGGTGGCGCAGGTGTGGAGCAGGCCGATATTGAAGTAGTTGGGCTCTTTGGAAGGATAGGCGGCGGCGATGTTGTCGAGGACGGCTCGGGTGGCGAACCCCTGACCGTGGACCATGACGCCGCAGTCTTCGATCGGGAATGACTCGGGCCGATCGGTCCACATGCGGTGGACGTTGTCGGGCAGGTTGAGGTGTTTGGTCATCTGGCTGGCGGCGTCGTGGTTCCCCTGGATCAGGACCACGCCGATCCCCGCGTCGCGCAGTTTGGCCATCTGGCTGTTGAGGTAGAGGCCGGTGCCGTGGTCGTTCCAGTTGCCGTCGTAGAGGTCGCCAGCGATCAGGACGAAGGCGACACGCTCGGCGATGGCCAGATCGGTCAGGTTCTCCAAGGCCCGCCGAGTGGATCGGCGCATCTCTTCGACCGGCGCTCCTTCATAGCGCTCGAGCCCTTTAAGTGGGCTGTCCAGGTGAATGTCGGCCGCGTGGATGAACTTGAACATGAATGATCGGCCCGCAGGTGACATTCCATACACAATGCACCGATGTATCGAGTTGCATTGTGGACCACGGCCACGCGTCTGTCAAGCGGTTTTGATTTCGAGTCGTTTCACAAAATGAACAAGGCCAACCTCGCTCCAAACCAAAGAGGAATCGGCTCAAGGTTCGGGTCGCGACGTCCGACAAAGCTGCGATTGACGGCCGGATCGGTCGCGATTAAGATCCGCCGCGCATGTCGCGACGGGCTGATTTCGGCCCGCCGTCTTCCTTCAAGGACGGAGGAGAACTGATGCCGATCGTCGCAAGTCTGATGGTGTTGACCTTACTCGGGGCCGACGGTTCACCACAACCCGACTCTGCCCCGTTGGATTACCAGATCCGAATCTTGGATATGAAAGGGCTGGATTGGCGAGGGTCGGCGCATGACCGACTGACGCCGGTGGCTCGTCAGGGGAACGCGACCGTCTGGACGGCCAGGCGCGGCCTGACCGCCGACCTGGCCAAGACGGCCGAACAGGTGGCGACGGCCCCTCGAATCCGAGCTTTGCCAGGAGCCTTGACCGAAGTGCGCGACGAGGTCCGTCAGGGGATCGTGGCCGACCTGGTCCGGGTCGCCGATGGGCCGGTCGGACAGGCGACGACGGTTGCTTTTCAGCCCCAGATTGATCAGGTCCGCCTGGGCTTCCAGGCTCGACTCTCTTGCAGAAGGCTCGACCAGGGGATGCTCGCCAAAGTCCAGCTTGAAGACGTCAAGCTCGCGGCCATCCACACGGCGACCCTTCAGGAAGACCTCAAAACTAAAGGAACAACCGGATTCAAGGCCCGGTATCAGGTTCCCGAGGTCATCCGGGCGTCGGCTGAAGGGGAGTGGCTGATCCCCAACGACGGGGCCCTGGTCGTGAGCTTTGGACCGTATACCACGGCTGACGCCGAGGGGCGGGCCGTTGTGCATGAGCGGGTCGTCTTGATCGAGGCACGCTCGGCCGCCTTGACCCGAGAGGAAACGCCGACGACACGGCCGGCGATGCCCTTGATTGACCCCCACGCGACAACCGCCGTCTTCCTGAGCACCGAACCCGTCGCGTCCACGCCCAAGCCGACCCGATCGCCGGCAAAGCGGGTGGTGATCGCCTCCCCCTTGCCGTTCCCGGTCCTGGGGACCCTGCCGTCCTGGTTTCTCCTGCCGATCCACCTGCCCACGCCTTCGACCGGACCCGCGACCCCGGCAACCGACGCACCCACCTTGCCGACCCCAGAGCCGCCGAGCCGGATCTTGCCGACTCCTCGCGCCGCTGACGGCACCGTGACCGAACTCCCCCCTTTGCCGGACAGTGAGACGCACCCCGCCTCGCTCCAGGAATCCGATGAGCCCAGGCCCAGCCCGCAGAGCCCGGCCAGGACCACGCCTCGATCCGGTAAGCCAGGGAGTCAAGGTCAGGATCAAGGCGATGCCGGCCAACCCGCCGAGCCCATGTCCAAGACTGCTTCTCCTTCCCCCGATCACGATGCGAGCCCCGCGCCTGCGGCGCTCACGTCCCGGATCAAAGCGTCTGGGGCCGTTCACTCCGTAGTCATCAAATCTAAACCCCTCGA
>JBDTIR010000704.1:0-3175 GCA_039936275.1 Isosphaeraceae bacterium
AGTTTGAATGACCAATGACAGGCAAGCACGAATTCACAAATTCATGACGCCCAGCGTCCGCCGTTGCCGGTTAGGGCGGCGGGCAGGCCGACGACCTTGGCCAGGGCGAGCGCCGAGGCGGTGATGCAGTCGACGTCGAGGCCGACCTCAGCGAGTTGCTCGTCGCGCTCGGCGTGGAGGACGTAGCGGTCGGGCAGGCCGATCCTGCGGACGTGCGCGGTGTTCAGGCCGGCCTCGTTGGCTGCTTCGAGCACCGCCGAGCCGAACCCGCCCATCAGGCAGCCTTCCTCGACGGTGAGCACGAAGCCGCACTCCTCGATCGCCTTGCCGATGGTCGCGCGGTCGATTGGCTTGACGAATCGGGCGTTGATCACGCCGACGTTCAGACCGTGCTCTTGCTTGAGCCGCTCGGCCGCGCGCAGGCAGGCGCCGACCAATGAGCCGCAGGCGACGAGCATGCCGTCGGTCTCCCATTCGAGGATCTCGGCCTGCCCCAACTCGATCGGCTGCGCCTCGCGCTCGATCGTCTCCAAGGGGGCCCTGGGGTAGCGGATCGAGGTCGGCGCGTCGTGGCCGAGGGCGAAGTCGAGCATCGGCGCGACGTCCTTGGCGTCGCCGGGGGCCATGACGACCAGGTTGGGGAAGAGGCGCATGTAGGCCATGTCGTAGGAACCGTGGTGCGTCGGCCCGTCGGCGCCGACCAAGCCGGCGCGGTCGATGCAGAAGACGACCGGAAGGTTCTGAAGCGCCACTTCTTGAAAGATCTGATCATAAGAGCGCTGAAGGAACGTGCTATAGATGTCAATAATCGGCCGGGCGCCGGCCTTGGCCATGCCGGCGGCGAAGGCGACGGAGTGGCTTTCGCAGATGCCGACGTCGAAAAACTGGGCGGGAAACTCCTGGCGGACCTTCTGGAGCTTGTTCCCCTCGCACATGGCGGCGGTGATGACGACCGTCCGCGTGTCGCGCTTGACGGCGTCGTAGATGGCCGCGCTGGCGGCATCGGTATATGCTTTACTTGAAGACGTCTTGAGCGGAATGATCCCGTTCTCAACCCGCTGGAACGGAGCGGGGGCGTGGTACTTGACCGGGTCTTTCATCGCCGGCTCGAAGCCGTGCCCCTTGTCGGTCAGGACGTGGAGCAAGACCGGGCCGTCCATCTCCTTGACCTGCTTGAGATAGGCGCGCAAGGTCTTCAGGTCGTGGCCGTCGATCGGGCCGAGGTAGGTGAAGCCCAGCTCCTCAAAGAGCATGCCGCCGTGACACGTCGCCTTGACCGCGTCCTTGAGCTGCTGGAGCATCCGATCGGCCTGGTCGCCGACCAGGGGGATTGCGGGTAAGAGCTTGCGTACCCACTTGTTCACGTCGTTATATGCCGGTGCCATCCGGGCCTTGTCGAGGTAATAGGCCAGGCCGCCGACGCGAGGACAGATCGACATCTTGTTGTCGTTCAAGATGACGGTGAACTTCTTCTTCAAGCCTGCGGCGTTGTTCAGGGCCTCAAAGACGATGCCGGACGGGAAAGCGCCGTCGCCGATCACGGCGACCGAGTGGCGATCGACGCGGCCGAGCAGGTCGTCGCCGGCCTTCAGGCCCAGGGCCGTTGACGGAGCGCAGCCGGCGTGGCCGGTCATGAACAGGTCGAACGGGCTCTCGGCCGGGTTGGGGTAGCCCATCAGGCCCCCTTTGGTCCGGATCGTGGGCAGTTGCGCGGCGCGGCCGGTGATCAACTTGTGGGGGTAGATCTGGTGTCCCGTGTCCCAGATCAGGCGGTCCTTGGTGAAATCGAACGCCAGATGCAAGGCGAGGCAGAGCTCGACGACACCGAGATTGCTGGCGAAGTGCGCCGAGCGTCGGCCGACGACGCCGACCAGCTCGTCGCGCATCTCTCCGGCGAGCCGTTCGAGTTCGATCTCGGAGAGCAGTTTGAGGTCGGCCGGCGAACTGATCCGGGGCAACAGCGCGGTGCTCATCAACGGTCCCTTTCCAGTAGATGCAACGCCAGGGCCTTGAGTCGGCCCCCTTGATCTCCCAGTGGCGCCAGGGCCGCCACGGCCTCATCGGCCAGTTGCCGGGCGCGGCGGCGGCTGCCGTCGATACCCAGGAAACCAGGATAGGTCCACTTTCCTAACTCAGAATCTTTCTGGACTCGTTTACCCAGCTTTGTCTCGTCCCCATGCACGTCAAGCAGGTCGTCAATGATCTGGAAGGCCAGGCCCACGGCGCGGCCGTAGGTCTCCAACCCTTGGGCGACCGGCTCGGGGGCCTCGGCGACGGCCGCGCCCATTCGCAAGGCGGCGCAGAGCAAGGCCCCGGTCTTGCGGCGGTGGATCGCCTCCAGGGCCTCGACCGTGCCGTCAAGCCGCCCCTCAGCCTGAAGGTCGGCCATCTGGCCGCCCACCATGCCGACCGGACCCGCTCCTTCGGCCAGAGCACGCACGCAGGCAAGGGCCGCTTCAGCGGGTTGCGTGTGCCGGACGATCAATTCAAAGGCCAGGGTCAAAAGACCGTCGCCCGCCAAAACAGCCGTCGCCTCGTCGAACGCCTTGTGACAGGTCGGACGACCGCGACGCAGGTCGTCGTCGTCCATCGCCGGCAAATCGTCATGAATTAATGAATATGTATGCACAAGCTCCAAAGCGCAAGCGGCGGGCATGGCCCTGGCCGGATCGGCCCCGCAGGCTTCAGCCGCGAGCAGAGCCAGCAAGGGGCGCAGGCGCTTGCCGCCGCCGAGCACGCTGTACCGCATCGCCTCGGCCAAGCGAGCGGGGCAAGCGGCTGAGGGACTCGGGTCCACCTCAGGCAAGTAATGGGCCAAGGCCTCGTCCACCTGCCGCCGTCCTTCGTCAAGGAATTCGGCCAGGCGGAAGTCGGCGGGCGCTGTCGGAGTGATCATAGGACAAGAACAATTGCGGGCGGTTGGCCGTGTGTTTGAGGGTCGGCGGGCCTCGCCTGACCAATTCAGGCGCTGCGCCCCTCGAACGGACAACCCGGGGAATGGGTCCAATGACCCGCCTATTGTTGACATTCTCCGGCCGATTGTCCATCCAGCCCCGCCAAGATTACTTTGCAACGCAAAGCAAGAGCGAAACTATCGCGCCGGCCAGAAGGGACGAGGAACCGACTCAAGGCGAGGGCTCCTCAACGCTTCGCGAACGGCTGGAACGGCGGCCGG
>JBDTIR010000705.1:0-7721 GCA_039936275.1 Isosphaeraceae bacterium
GGATGGCGAACCTGGAGTGAAGACGATCTGGCGTGGCCTACGTCGCCTGCAAGACCTGGCCGCCGGCTATTTGCTACAGAACACAATCGATCAACATAGAGGGTAGATCCGTGGGTAAAGATTAGCAAAGAGAGAGGGGGTAAAAAGACACAGTCACGCTCAGAGGACCAGGCGGGCCGACTCGCGATCGAGGTAGAGGACAGCGCCGGGATGCCGGCGGAGGGCGGAGGCAGGGCAGGCTTCGCTGATCGGGCCACGAAGGGTCGCCAGGACGGCTTCGGCCTTGCGGGGGCCAGGCACGACGATCGAGACGTTGGGGGCAGACAGTAGGGCGGGGACTGTCAGGGTGTAGGCGTGCGTCGGTACGTCCTCGATCCGCTCGAAGCAGCCGTCGTTGAGCTGTTGCTGGCGGCAGGCGGCGTCGAGCCGGACGACCTTGATCTTGACCGGGTCGAGCAGGTCGGCCACGGGCGGATCATTGAACGCCAGGTGGCCGTTTTCACCGATCCCGCCGCAGACGATGTCGGCCGGTTCGGCGAGCAAGAGGTCTTCATAATCCAGGCAGGTGCGCAAGGGGCGTTCCGAGCGTTCGCCGGGGATCAAGCGAAGACGGTCGCTGCGGATACCGACGAGCCGGAAGAGGTGCTCTTGCAAGTAACGGCGGAACGAGGCGGAATGGTCGGGGCTGATTCCCAGGTATTCATCCATGTGGAAGCCCACGACCCGCGTCCAATCGATCGACGGGTGGGCCACCAGAGCGGCAAGAAACTCATTCTGACTCGGCGCGGCGGCGAAGACGACGTTGGTCCGATCGGCCTCGGCGTGTCTGGCCTCGATCACACGCGCGACCGCCAAGGCGGCGGCCCGGCCCATCGCGGCGCGGTCTTCATAAACCGCGACTCGCAGGGCGTCGGCCGTGAACGTCGAGACGGGAGTGGGCTCAGTCGGGATCGCGCTCATCAAAGGGGGGCTCCTCAACTCGGTTAGGTTCGCTTTGAAGAGCCTACCGCTCTTGGCGATGCCGGGCAAGGGGCCGCGACCCGTTCGAGCGGTCAGACGGGCGTCGCCTGCCTCTTGTTGTTGACGGGGCGCGAGAGCAACTCTTCGCAGAGCAGGCCGCACTCGGTCAGGTCGTTGAGCAGGGCTTCGGTCAGGAACGACTCGGTCCGGCTGTCGGCGGCCCACTGAAGCTGTTCGTGGCACTTGGCCATATGCTCGATCAGATCTTTCATCCAGAGCAGGGTGGTTTGCCGATTCCTCATCCGGAGTGCCTCGTTTTCTTTGGTCGGGGGTGAGGGTCGTTTGTCGTTCGCCAGGTTTCGAAAGCAAAGGCCGTACCACGACACCAGCACCAGGCCCCTTTTGGGATCGAAAACCATCAAGGGCGGGAACTTGAGGAAATCTTGGCGAAATTTCCAAAGAGTCGGATCGACAGGTTCGGCTTGTAAATTTGACAAGAAGACGGACACGAAATGATTCGTGTCTTTCCTTCCGAATGGCGGGGCACTAGACTGTGGGGAACGAATTGTTCGGGTGCATCGCGCGCCCGATCGGGGCCGTTCGGTTGTTTGGAGTCCGGCATGGCACCTCTGGATGTGTCGAACGCCGGTCACCCTCGCCGCCCGAGACATTGGAGCGGCGTCCTGTCTCGCTGGTTGCTCCGCCGCGATCCGGAAGCGCGGCCCACGCTTGCCCTTGGCGAACCGGCCCCTCGATTCCGCAACGTCTGCATCAGCCGGGAAGCCGGCGCGGGCGGCGGCACGATCGCCCGCCTGGTCGGCACCAGGCTCAACTGGAAAGTCTACGATCACGAGTTGCTCGACGCGATCGCCCAGGGGATGGAAGTCTCGGCCGAAGAAGTGCGCGGCCTTGATGAACTGGCCCCGAGCATGATCCAGGACTGGTTCCTGCCGCTTCGCGAGGAATATTACGCACCCCAGGAAGCCTATCTAGCCCATCTGGCCACGCTCGTCGAGTCGATCGGCCGCGCGGGGGATTCGGTCCTGGTCGGTCGTGGGGCGAACTTCATGCTTCCCAGGCCCGAGACGCTCACCGTCCGAATCATCGCACCGCTCAAAGGGCGTGCCCAGAGGCTCTCCAGCCGGATGGGCGTCTCGCTCCGAACCGCGCGCCGGGCCGCCAAAGACCTGGACCGCCGCTCCTTGAAGTTCGCCCGCACCATGTTCCGGGCAGACGCCAGCGACCCCCATCATTATGATCTGGTGCTCGACTCTCAGAGCCTCGGCCTGACCATCGCCACCGAGGTCGTCGTCCGCGCCGTCGAGGCCGGACGGCCCGTGCTGGAAGCCGCCGCCAGAGTCGATGAACCCGAGGACCAGGATTCGGTCTGAGTGGAGATTCCGGTTGGGAGACGCCTGACGGCCAAGGAGACGGCGGCACGGACCCAAACGCGAAATTTTGGGACGGAATCAGAGTTAAGGCATTGCAATCCGGATCGGGGTTCCCTACACTGAGTCACCTTCAAGGGTAAGACTGTTCAAAACGGCCTCAAAAGATCAAAGGCCGGTGGCTGCGGGGCGTGTAATGGCGATTACCAAAGAGAAGAAGCAGGAGCTGATCGGGTCGTTCGGGCGTGCGGAGAGCGATACCGGGTCGCCCGAGGTGCAAATCGCCCTGCTGACGGCCCGAATCAATGATCTGACCAGCCATTTCAAGGCGCACAAGAAAGACCACGCCAGCCGCCGAGGGCTGCTGATGATGGTCTCCAGGCGGTCGAGCTTGCTGAAATACCTCCGGCTCCACAACCGCAAGAGCTATCTTGAGGTGATTGGCCGCCTGGGCATCCGCAAGTAACGGTCCCGTTGATTCGTCTCCGGTTCGTTTTGTTTAACTCCGTCCCGGTTCGTCCCGCGTCTCGCTCACTGGCTACCTTCCCGGTCGTGGGCGTTTTTCTGGTTGATCCGGGGCTTCTTCTTCCCGTTTGGTTCCGCCGTTGTTCACGCCACCGTGGCCGATCCTGGCCGAGGTAGGTGCTGATGTCCAATGTGATCCGCAAGCCCGTCGCCGTCGAGCGCACGATCGGCGACAAGACAATTACGATCGAGACCGGCCGCCTGGCGAAACAGGCCAGTGGCGCCGCCGTGGTACGATTAGGCAACACGATGACGCTGGTTGCCACCGTCGCCGCTCCGGGCCGCGAAGGGCTCGACTTTTTCCCGATGTCGGTCGATTACCGCGAGAAGGTCTACGCCGCAGGCAAGTTCCCCGGCGGATTCATCAAGCGTGAAGGTCGGCCGACGACCAAGGAAGTCTTGACCTCCCGCCTGATCGACCGCCCGCTCCGACCGCTCTTTCCCGCCGCCTATCGCAATGAGGTCCAGATCCAGGCCGGCCCGATCTCGGCCGACCGTGTGAACGACCCCGACGTGATCTCAATCATCGGCGCGTCTACCTCGCTGGTCCTGGCCCCCGAGATTCCCTTCCTCGGCCCCATTGGTGCGCTTCGGCTCGGCCGGATCGACGGCCGATTCGTGGTCTTGCCAACAGCCGAGGAAATGTCCCATCGCGACCTGGACCTGATCGTCGCCAGCACTCGCGCGGCCGTCGTCATGATCGAAGGGTTCGGCCAGGAAATCCCCGAGCCCGAGATGGTCGAGGCGATCCTGGAAGCCCACCGGCTCAATCAAGAGGTGATCGCGCTTCAGCTTGAGCTGCGCGAAGCCGCTGGTCTGCCTCCGTTGGTCCACCCTGAGGAAACGGCCGATCCGCTCGTTAAGGTCCTCCGCGATCGATACGCCAACGCCCTGCGCGAGGCCAAGGCGATCCACCTGAAGCACGACCGCAACAGCGCGGTCAAGGCCCTGCAAGAACGGGCCATCGCCGAGCTGGTTTCCGCCAATGGGCCGGCCGAAGGCGCACCAACCCCCTTGCAAGTGAAGACGGCGTTCCAGGTTCTCCAGGAACGAGTCGTCCGCGAGATGATCCTCGACGGTCACCGGCCCGACGGCCGAGGCCCGCGCGACCTGCGCCCCTTGTCGTGTGAGGTCAGCGTCTTGCCCTGCGCCCACGGCTCAGCGATCTTTCAGCGCGGCGAGACCCAGGCCCTGGTCACGACCGTCCTGGGCACCACGGCCGACGAGCAGCGAGTCGATGGGATCATGAAGGAGTTCAGCAAGAAGTTCTATCTCGATTACAACATGCCTTCGTTCGCTGTCGGCGAGGTCCGGCCAATCCGGGCTCCAGGCCGTCGCGAGATCGGCCACGGCATGCTCGCCGAGCGTTGCCTCAAGCCGATCCTGCCCGAATCGTCACGGTTCCCTTACACCATTCGGATCGTCTCCGACATTCTTGAGTCCAACGGCTCAAGCTCGATGGCCTCGGTCTGCGGCGGCACTTTGAGCCTGATGGATGCGGGCGTGCCGATCACCCAGCCCGTTGGCGGCATCTCCATCGGCATGGTCATGGATGAAGAGACCGGGCGGCACGTCCTCTTGACCGACATCATCGGCGACGAGGACCACTTCGGCGACATGGACTTCAAGGTCGCCGGCACCGGCACGGGGATCACCGGCATCCAGCTCGACCTCAAGAACAAGGGGATCACTGAAGAGATCATCCGGGCCACGCTCGACCAGGCGCACGAGGCCCGCGTTGAGATCCTCCGTCACATGCTCCGCGCCATCAAGCGACCTCGTGAAGAAATCTCTCAGAACGCCCCTCGCTTGATCCAGATTCAGATCAACCCCGAGAAGATCGGCCTTGTGATCGGTCCAGGCGGCAAGACGATCCGCCGCATTCAGGACGAGACCGGTGCCAAGATCGACATTGAAGACTCGGGGATCGTCACCCTCTCCAGCAGCACCGCCGAAGGGGCTGAGGCGGCCCGCGACCGGATTCAGGCCATGACCGAAGGGGTCAAGCCCGGCGGCATCTACGAAGGCCGCGTTACCTCAATCAAGGATTTCGGCGCCTTCGTCGAGATCCTGCCCGGCAAGGACGGCCTGGTCCACATCAGCGAACTGTCCATCGGCTACGTCGGGTCAGTCATGGACATCTGTCACGTCGGCGACGCGATGCTGGTCAAGGTGATCGCCGTGGACGAGCAGGACCGGGTCAAACTTTCCCGCAAGGCCGCCCTGGCCGAGCGCGGAATGGTTGATCCCAACGCGGACCACGAACGTCCCTCGGGCACTCCGGATCGGGGCGGCCCTCCTCGCCGAGGCCCTGACGACCGCAGCCGAGGCCCTCGCGACCGCGATTAACGTTCTTGGAAACGTTGAAGCCTTTGGCCTTTGGTTCGGGATCAAATTCTATCGATCCCGGACGAAGGCCTACGGCTCAAACGAGTTGATTACTCACTTTTGCAAAGGGGAGCGACCTCGCCCATGTCCGAAGCGACCGCCGCCGTCTCGGACGTTCCCCCCTTCGCGGCCGATTCAGGCGGCTCCGAGCTCAACCAACGCTTGCGCACCCAGTTCGACGAGATCGCTCAGCTTGCCGGCGGTCTGGCGCACGAGGTTCGCAACCCGCTTTCAACCATGCGGCTCAACCTTGACCTGCTCGCGGAAGACTTCCAGGGGGCCGAAACCCCCCGGGACCGCCGCGTGCTCCAGAAGATCGAACGGGTCCGCAAGGAGAGCCATCGCCTTCAGGAAATCGTGGAGAACTTCCTCCAGTTCGCCCGAATCCGCGAGGTCGCCCTCCATCCTGCCGACCTGAACGTGGTCGTTGACGAAATGCGCGACTTTTGCGAACCCCAGGCCGCTTGCCAGGGGATCGTCATGCGGACCTACTACGCCCCTGACTTGCCTGCCGTATCCATGAACCCCGATTTATTCAAGCAGGCCATTCTGAACCTGATCCTCAACGCCCAGCACGCCATGCCCCAGGGAGGGGAGTTGCTCTTGACAACCAGGGGCGACGGCCCCGCGGTCGTGCTTGACGTGACTGACACCGGCTGCGGCATCCCGCCAGAGTCTCACCCCCGTATCTTTGAACCGTTTTTCTCCACCAGGCCAGGCGGGACCGGGCTCGGCCTCTCGTACACCCGCAGGATCATCGAGGCCCACGGCGGCTCGATTTCCCTGGAAAGCGAGCCCGGCAAAGGGTCAAAATTCACGATCCGACTGCCGATCGTCAACCATTGAAAATAAGCGCGCCTTTTGTTCGCGCGAACCGATCCAGCCGGTTTTGGTTAATGGACGAATCGTGACCAAGAGAGAAGCGACATCAAGAGCATGGACCAGAAAATCCGCGTCCTTGTGGTTGACGACGACGAACCCCACGCCCAAGCCGTGGCTGAGACCCTCGATCGCGTCGGCTACGAATGCGCCGTCGCCAATAGCGGGCGCGAGGGCTTGCGCTTGATCGAGGAGCAGAACTTTGACATCGTGATCACCGACCTGATCATGGACGGGGTCGGCGGTCTGGACATTCTCGCCAAGGTTAAAGAGGATCTGCCCGACGCCGAGGTCGTGATCCTGACCGGCCACGGCACGATCAAGACTGCCGTGACCGCCATGCAGGCCGGGGCCACGACCTACTTGACCAAGCCAATCGATATCGGCGAGCTGCGCATGGTCGTCGATAAAGCGTCGCAGTCGCAACGCCTCGCCCGCACCAACCTCGAACTTCAGCGCCAGCTGCATGAACGGTTCGGATTCGAGGGGGTCATCGGCAATTCTCCCTTGATGCACGCCATCATTGATAAATTAAGACAGATCGCGCCGACTTCGGCCACCGTGCTGATCACCGGCGAGAGCGGCACCGGCAAGGAACTGGTCGCCAAAGCCCTCCACGTCAACGGACCCAGGCGGAACAAGTCGTTCGTCGTGCTCAACTGCGCCGCCTTGAGCGAGAACATCCTTGAAAGTGAATTGTTCGGCCACGTCAAGGGGGCATTCACCGGCGCCGATCGCGACCGCAAAGGCTGGTTTGAACACGCTAACGGCGGCACCTTGTTCCTGGACGAGATCGGCGATATCCCGCTCTCAACCCAGGTCAAGCTCTTGCGCGTCTTGGAAGCGGGCGAGATCGTCCGGGTCGGTACCAACGAGCCGGTCAAGGTCAACGTGCGGATGATCTCGGCGACCAACCGCGAACTGGCCGAGGCGATCACCGAGGGAAAGTTCCGTCAAGACCTGTACCACCGGCTCAAAGTCGTCAGTCTGCGGATGCCCCCGTTGCGGGCACGACGCGAGGACATCCCGCTCTTGCTGGAATACTTCCTCAAGCAAGCCACCACCGCGCACGAAAAGACGATCACCGCCATCTCTTCCGCCGCTCGCAAGGCCCTGACCGCTTACGCCTGGCCGGGCAACGTCCGCGAGCTCAAGAACACGATCGAGAGCATGGTCGTCATTGACAGCAACGGCGTTCTCGACACCGACGACCTGCCCGACGACGTTCAAGCCGCCACCGGCGTCTCGACCGAAGCCGGCCCACTGGTTGGCAGGACGCTGGTAGACCTGGAAAAACACTACGTCCTTGAGACCCTCAAGCTCGCCAACGGCAACCGCGAAGAGGCTGCCAAACTGCTCGGTATCGGCGAGCGAACCTTGTACCGCAAGCTCAAAGATATTGACGCAAGCTGATCCAAAGTATCCTCCCGGCATTTTCCGGTACGTTCTGGTTCATCAGTCTTGGCCATCTTCGCTAGGTCCACCGTCTGAAGATGGCTGGCTGTAGGGCGGCTGTCCCGGACGAATTGAGTTCTAAATATGCGGCTGGGACGGCCACCCTACCCTACATCTGGAATCTGG
>JBDTIR010000706.1:0-3872 GCA_039936275.1 Isosphaeraceae bacterium
CCGTGCGCCGACCGCGTGATCGGGCGGACCTACCAGAGTGGGGCGTCGGCAAGTGGGTGGTCGGGGGACGACCCATGGTGGGCGGCTCCGTCGGTTGGCGAGGCAATGGCTGGTGGGCCGTCGTCACCGATTCCAGGGCCAAAACGGCACTCGGCGACCTCTCCTTCTGGCGAGTCTAACAACCCTGCCCGCGACTCGCCACGTCCGAGCGTGCCAACTTTGGGACGATCGAGACAAATACCGAGGGCGGGGGGCCCCTCGAGCCGCCTCCGGCGACTCACCCCCCGCCCTCGTCAATCAACGCCTTCCCAAGAGGCGAAGATCGTCGGGTGGAAGACCGCCGGCGGCGTCGCCGACGGTGTTAACCCGGCGGCTCTGGCCGGGCGGAGCGCGGCACCGCATCGTGACGGCAACCACGGCTCCGCGAGTAAACTAGAACCGGACGCCGCCTTGTCAAATCGAGATCGGGGCGTCCTCGGCGCGGGCCATCGACACGACTTCGGCCCCGGGGACCTGCCTCGCGTCTCCTTGGTCCGTCTTCAAGGTCAGTCCATGACGGAGGTTGGCGTCAAACAAACATCCGTGGATGATTTCTGAGGTCGTCTGAACCTGGACACGCAGGCCGCGTAGTTCCAGGCGATCACGCCAGCAGGCGTTCAGCAAGGCATCGTCGCCGTTCAGGCCGTTGAGGTAATGGGCGTCGATCCGGCGGATCAAGGAGCGGACCACTTCGGAACGGTCCAGCGGTTCGACCCGCAAGACCTGAAGCGAGGTCGCAGACTCCTGGAGATCGGCAGGCAAGTCGGCCGCCGTGATGTTGACGTTCAGGCCGATGCCGAGAACAGCCCCCAGGCCGCGTTCGACCAGAATCCCCGCCACTTTGCGGCCCTCGACCCGGACGTCATTCGGCCACTTGATCCGAGCGGGCTGGCCGGTCCAGGCCTCGACCACTTCGGCCGTGGCCACCGCGCCGAGCGCCGTCAGCCAGCCAGGGTCGGCAAGCCAGGCGGGCGGGAACAGGAGTACCGACATCAAAACCGACGACTGCGCCGGGGCCGACCAGGCCCGTCCGCGACGGCCGCGCCCGGCGGTCTGCTCTTCGGCCAGAATCACTAGACCGTCATTGGCCAACGACCCCGCCGCACGCGCCGCCAGGTCATTGGTGCTGGCCACCCGGTTCCAGACGGCCACCCGGCGGCCGACGTGTTGCGTGCCCAAGGACCACTCGATCAGGTCCGGGCAGAGCCGCTCGGCGTGCCCTCGGTAAGCGATCCCCAGGTACGGATGCCACTCCAGGGCCACGCCGAACGCCTCCAGTTCAGCCACCTCGACCCCAAGCCTGTCGCGGTCCATACCCAGGTAATCGATGCCCAGAAACTGCCCGCCAGCGTCACGCAACTGGAGCAGCAATGGGATGTTCACGACAGTCCCTCGGCCTCGAAGTCCAGGCCGATATCCAGGGCCGGGGCCGAATGCGTCAAGGCGCCGACGCTGATCCGATCGACCCCCGTCCTGGCTAGGCCTCCGACAGTTGACAAGGTGATCCCACCTGACGCTTCCAGCCCGATCGTCGGCGCTCGATCGTTGCGTCGTCGAACCGCTTCGGCCAGATCGTCGGGGCCGAGATTATCGACCAGGATGAGGTCAGGCCCGCAACTCAACGCCCGGTCGAGCTGGTCGAGCGTGTCGACTTCAACCTCAATGACCGTTCCCGGCGGTGTGTTGGCCCGACTCGACGCGATCGCCCGGCCGATCGGATCGCCGGTCCCTTCCAGCCAGGCCAGATGGTTGTCCTTGATGAGCACGGCGTCGTACAGGCCGATCCGGTGGTTCCGCCCGCCTCCGCAACGAACCGCGTATTTCTCCAAGGTCCGCCAGCCAGGGGTGGTCTTGCGGGTGTCGAGAATCTGGGCCTTTGTCCCCTGGACCTCGGCGACGAACGCGGCAGTCAGGGTCGCGACTCCGCTGAGCCTCTGGAGGAAGTTCAGGGCCGTCCGTTCCATCGCGAGCAAGGCCCGCATCGACCCTTCGATCCGCGCGATCAATGTTCCGGGGCCCAGACGGTCGCCGTCCTGAAGCAAGGGCCGCCAGCCTTCGGTCAGGCCAAACTCGGCGATCAGCCGTTCCAAGACCGGCAGGCCCGCGAGCACGCCGGCCGACCTCGCCACGAACCGCGCCCTGCCCGGGGCGTCGGCCGGGATCGTCGCCAAGGCGGTCAGGTCGCCCGCCGCGCCCAGGTCTTCGGCCACGGCCAGGGCGATCAAGCTCTCGGCGTTTGACCGCTCAGCCGCGCCGAACTCCAGACCTTGCCCCTGGTTTACCATGAATCTTTAACGCTCCGAACTGATCGAGGTCTTAGACGCCGACTGGCTGGGACGGTTCTTCGATCTGGCCGGTCAAGAGCGCGCGTTTGACCTCCTGGATGGCTTGCGTCACCTTGATGTCTCTGGGACAGAAGGTGGTGCAGTTGAACACGGTTCGGCACCGCCAGACGCCTTCGACGTCGTTGAGAATCTCCAGGCGGTCGGCGGCGGCATGGTCGCGAGAGTCAAAAATGAAGCGGTGCGCGTTGACGATCGCCGCGGGACCGACGTACTGACGGTCGCCCCAGAACGGGGGGCAGGCGGTCGTGCAGCAGGCGCAGAGGATGCATTTGGTCGTGTCGTCGAACCGCTCACGTTGTTCCTGCGTTTGCAGCCGTTCGGTCGTGGGTGCCGGATCGTCATTGACTAAAAACGGCATCACGGACTTATAATGGTCAAAGAATGGCTTCATGTCCACGATCAGGTCTTTAATCACCGGCAGGCCGAGGATTGGTTCCAGGGTGATCGTGTCGCCAGGCAAGTTCTTGACCAGAATCTTGCACGCCAGGCGGTTCTGGCCGTTGATCCGCATGGCGTCTGACCCGCAGACGCCGTGGGCGCAACTACGGCGCAGATTGAGCGTGTCGTCCTGATACCACTTGACCTTCTGGATCACATCAAGGACGCGGTCCCATGGTTCAGCTTCGACCCGGTACTGTTCCCAGTGCGGGGCGTCGTCGAGCTCAGGATTGTAGCGCTTGATCTTGAGCGTAAGGTGTCGGATCTGAGACTCGGCAGTGGACATTGGAGTTCCATCCATCTTGTGGCGACGGACGCAGGTCCTGTGTGGGGCGGGGTCCGATCACGAATTACGGGTCGGCTCAATGAGCGATTTCCGAGGGCGTGTCGGTGTAGATAAACTCGATCTGGGCCTGATCGTCGCGGTCCAGGGTCCTGAGCACGCGCTCCCAGACCAACTCTTGGCGTTCGGCCTCGTCCATCCCTTCGAACGATCGCGAAACGACGATCCCTAGGTATTTGAATTGGTCGCCAGGGACGACCCGGACCTCGGGCTCTTCAAGGTCAAGCCCTTTGAGGGTCTGGAGAAGCCTTTGTTGAAAATCCACATGGCTGTTCATGGGAAGTCATCCCCAGTCGTCAAGGGCCGGAGGCTAACACCTTGCCAAGCAGGTCAGTGCCGAACCGGTCTACCGCTTCGATCCAGGTTTCCACGGCCGACTTACTGATTGATCGGGCCTGGTGCTGACCGGGGCCGCTCGATTCATTACGATCGGCGCGATGAGCGATCAGGTGACGCCGACTCATCAGCGCGGCCAGTCGTTTATCATAAGGATCAACGAGGTTCGCGGAGAGACCGATGCCTTCGAGGAGGTCCTTGACGTCGCCCAAGTTATTGTAATTCGACCGCTCAAGGTGCGCGACGACCGATTTCGCGATCACATCGTCCACAAGGCCTCCGCGATGGCTCGCCAGGTCCCCCAGGCTGAACGTAGTCTTGCGCTGGTTGCCTCTGCCCACGAGCGGTATCCGACTGAGAACTTCGGGACT
>JBDTIR010000707.1:0-3453 GCA_039936275.1 Isosphaeraceae bacterium
GACCGACGTGGTACGCAAAGGGCAAGGCCCCTTGCCAGCCGCTGGGGACGTTCGGCCCGCTCAGGGCTTTGAGGATCGGCTGGGCGGCCTCGTAGCTGATCGGCAAGGAAGGGATCGTGGCGTAGTAGTTCTCGCGCACGAGGCCGGTGGCTTTTTCCCAATCCTTGACGGGATCTGTTACCTTGCCCCCTCCCCTGACGGCCTCCCGATCGAGAGGGAATCCATTCATGAAATCAATCGGCAGGCGCTTCGCCCCCTTGACCGAGGGGCCATCGGGCGTGGACGGATCGCCCGGCCCTTTCGAGAGGAATTGCACACTGCCGCGCTGGATGGCGGAGGCGGGACGATAGGGGCCGTCGGGATAAACGTCCCCTTTGGTATAACCGTCGTCAGCCGGGTCAGAATAGATCAAAATGCCGGTCGCCCCTCGCTTCTGGGCGTTGAGGACTTTCAGGCCGCGAAACAAGGTGCCATAGCGGGCCAGGACGATCTTGCCTTTGACATCGACGCCGAGCTTATCGAGCGCCTCGAAGTCTTCGGGACGGCCGTAGTTGACGTAAACGACCTGGCCGGTCACGTCGCCTGAGACTCCATAGCCGTGGAAGGCGGGAAAGGCGTCGAGACTGACCGAGTCCTTGTCGGGTGTATGTGGGTCTTCAATCGTCTTGAGCTTCTGAGCCGTCGGGCGGAGGAGTTCCAGCGTGACGCCCCCTTGATTGTTGAACAGTCTCTTATATATGGGATAGTTGAGCAAGACTTCATATTCCGCGAGGTCGGCCTCCCAGCCCCATTCGCGAAGCTTGTCACGGACGAAGACTGCGGTCTTGTAATCGGCGGGCGTGCCGGCGACGTGGGGTTCCTCGGTCAAGGTACGCAGCCAGGATCGGGCTTTCTCGGGGTTGGGAACGGCCAGGGCGTGCGTCTCGGCCTCGGCCTGCGCGGCGCGGGCGGCGGGACGGAAGCCGATCAGCCCGGCGGAAGGTGCGTCTTGCCCAAAAGACGCAGACTCCGCCATCAACACAGCAGCACCGAGGACAAACGCCACGTATCGTCGCATAAAAACGATCCTTTATCAGACAGACGCTTGACAGGGAGACGTGCCCGGACGCAAGATTCAAAGGAAGCCGGCGCGGATCGCCGTCGAGGGATTCAGGATACGAAGGCCCGCGCCTCGAATCCAGACCCTCGCCGGAAAGATCCACGTGAGTCATCCATTTCAAGTCAAATGTCGGGCGATGGATTCTCCCGTCGTCCGTAGCTCACGGCCTGGTTTTTCACAAAAAAGGATGGATCGCCATGACCTTGATGTGTACGGTCGGCGGCGCGAAGGCGACGTTCGAGGCGAGGTACGCAGACGAGGTGGCGGCCTTGCTCGATCAGGCCTTTGGCGGGGAAAGTGACTGGGAAGGGACGCCCCCTCGTCATTTCGGGGCGCTGGACGGTTCGTGTTGGGCCGACCTACAAGAACGTGCGGTGGCCGAACTGGGGGTCGAGGCGATTCCCAACCTGCTGGCGATGGGTCCTGACGAAGCGGGTGTTTATCTACCGGCGCAGGTGCAGCCGGCGTCCTTGCCGCTCTCGGCCGGCGACCCGTTGCGCTGCGCCAGCTTGCCCGGGCTCCGCGCCGAACTGGCCGAGCTCGCCGACCGCTGGGACCTTCCCTGGGACGATGACGCGCTGCTTGGCTTACTGCGCGACGCTTCGGACCCGGACGGCGGGCCCGTCGCCGACGCCCCCGAGGTTGTCACCTTCGCCCGGCTCGCCCTCGCCGCCAATGAAGCTGTGCGGCGCGATTGCCCGCTCTGGCTGGTGAAGTAGCAGGAATAGTGGGCAGTGGGCAGAAAGAGAGTGGGCAGTGGGCAGAAAGAGAGTGGGCAGTGGGCAGAAAGAGAGTGGGCAGTTTTGTAGAGCGTGTAAAGCACACCGTCCGGTAATTAAAGACGGCGGGCTTCACCCGCTCTACAAGATTACAAACAAGGCCCCATATCCAGTTTGCGGAGCCAGAACCCGCCTTCGGTGCGGCGGCAGAGGCTGGGGGTGGAATCGTGTTCGAGGTGCCAGCGCCCTTCGATCTCGGTGCCGTCGCGGCTGACCGAACCGCGATACTGGACCTCGTGACTCTCACCCGTCATACCGATCCGCAGGTCGCCGACCCGGTAGCCGGTGAAGTAGGCCCCTTGGTAGGTCTTGAGAAACCGGACGGTGCGCCCTTGAACTTCGCCGTCAACCACCGAGTCGCCGGGTAACAGGACCTCGGCGCGGACGAGGCCTTCCGGAAGGTCGGGGACCATGGACCGAAGCCGCTCGACGATCTGCTCATCGGTTCCAGGCGGAAGACCTTCTTCCATGACGAGGTCAGAGACCGAGGCGTCAAAGACCGTGCAATCATCGTTCATCGTGCCGGTCAGGCGGTCGCCGTCCTGGTCGAATTCAGCGGTCATGGGTCGAGGGTGGTCGTGCTGGGTGTAAAAACCTTGCCAGTGGCCGCTCAGGTCGGGAGAGGGCGTCATCGGTCTTGACTCCAGTTCGGCGCGGGCTCGACCAGACACGAGGCATAGCCAAGCACGATGTTTCCGTCAACGGTCGGCGTTGCGCGCGGCCTCCAGCCGTTCGAAAGGCGACGTTCGAGCAACTCCGAAGGCTCGGGAAGATGGTCCCAGATGGCGACCGCCATCACGTCGCCCAGTCAGGTCGTGTCGAACACGAGATACGAACCCGGCGCGACCCGAACGATCACGTCATGAGTAAATTCGTCCTGCGCCACGGCGTCAAGGAATTCGGCCGGTGGCGTCTGAGAGAATGCCCAGCAAAGCACGCGCCGGAGTGTGTCTAGCGGGCGCGTTTCCTCAATCAAGGGATTGAGCATGGTGATTGGCATGCAAAGAGACGAAGGGAATCAGGTCCAGACCATTGTACGAGACAGCAACGGGAAGATTAAAAGGATGGAAAGGGAGATGCGTCCTGGCGGGTTGGTCGCGTAAGATTAACGGCCGGAAGGACGGAGAGGCGGAGTTGGGTCGAGGGTTGTCTGCATGCGATGGATGTCTGGATGGATAACCGCCCTGACCAAGGGGGTGACGGCAGCGTTGATCGCGGTGCCCGTCGTGGCTTTGGTTCTGGGATCGGTCGTCGATCGAGGGGCAAGAGGCGAGGTCGGAGCGACGCCGTTTCATCTAGCGCTGGCGGTTTTTGACCCGTTCATCTGGGGCTGCGCCTGGAACAGCCTGGCGGTGGCCCTGAGCGTGACGGTTGGTTCGTTGGTCCTGGGCGTGCCCTTGGCGCGGTTGGCGGTTCGTTGGCGGTTCTGGGGACGTCGGGCCTTGCTGGTTCTGGGGTGCTCGGCCCTGGCGGTGCCTCCAATGTTCGGGGCGTTGGGCCTGACCTGGTTCCTGGAGCGAACCGGACTGGCCGTTCTCTCGACTCGATCCGCCGGGGGCGTTGGGGGTTGGATCG
>JBDTIR010000708.1:0-3174 GCA_039936275.1 Isosphaeraceae bacterium
CGCAGACGGCCGTGAACACCATGAACGATGCGATCCGGATCTGGTACTTCCCTCGGGACGGGGCGAGTGAGAGTGCGTGATCGGGCAGCTCCGAAACCATCCAGAGCAGCAATCCTTGGACGGCAAGCGCGTGATCGATCTGACCGCTCCGGATCAAGGCGGGCACCTTGGAGGCCGGGACTCGCTTCACGCGGACCTCTTCCCCGACGTCGAGCATGGCCTCGGTGTTGGGAACGGCGTTGGTAATCAGGATTGTTGTGATTCGCGACGAAAGGATCGAGGAATTCGCCCAGGACGTACCCAGGACGACGGCCGGATCGCCGGTGTAGCCGGTTTCCTCGCGCAGTTCGCGGGCCCCGGCGTCTCTCGGGTCTTCTCCAGGTTCCAGCAAGCCGCCAGGAGTCTCCAAGCTGTCACGACCCGAGCCAGCCCGAAATTGCTCGACCAATATCAAGCGGCGGTCCTGAGTGAGGGCCACCACGTTGACCGCGTCAGCCAGGTGGACCACATAGAAATCATGCGATTGCCCGGAGGCCCGCGACCGATACCGCTCGCGACGCAGCCGGAAAAGCCAGTTTTCTTCCAAGGTCCGGTCGTCGTCGCCGTCGCGGACCCATGAGGCGTCGCGATTAGTGGATGAACATTGTTCCATGTTGGAAATTCAAAATTCTAAAGACGCAATTTCCCTTTTGGGAATTCCACCTAAAACAAGAGTGCCTCTTCAATAATCGATGCGATACCGCCCCGAGCATGATCGCCCGAGACCAGGTCGGCAACGGCGCGGACAGCCTGGGGGGCGTGAGTCATGGCGATGCCGAGCCCGGCCCCCACGATCATGGGCAGGTCGTTCATGTCGTCGCCGATGGCACAGACCTCGGCGGCCTCGACGCCCCAGAGCTCGGCCAGGTGAAGGACGGCGGCCCATTTGCCGGCGTCTGAGCGAATCACTTCGCAGATCGTGCCGGAATAATTGGGGCTCTTGAGCACGAAGGTATGGACCCTGCCTGAGAGGGCGGCCTGGACAGCAGCCTCGAACGCCAGCATCGTCGAGCGGTCGCCGATGGCGCAAAAGTGGAAGTGCTGGTCCTCGACGAGCCGATCCCGCCAGGACGGATCGACGTCGGCGTGAATCAGGTTCTTGGTCACGAATTCATCAAACCAGGGGTTGCCGGTCGGGTATCTGGCCACCTGGAAATCGAAACCGTCGGGAGGGCGGTCGGTGAATGAGACGGCCGGCTGCCCTTGGCGCTGGAACAGGTCAAGGACCAGGGCCGCCAAAGAGGGGTCGAAGTCAGCTCGCCAGAGGGTTCGGTGCTCCCCGGGGTCCTTGACGAGCGCTCCCGAGTTGCAGACCAAGGGGGCGTCGATTCCCAGGTCGGCGGCCACCGGCAAGGCGCGTCGATAGCGTCTGCCGGTGCAGAGGACCGGCCGGATTCCCGCCCTTGCGGCGCGTGCCACCGCTTCGGCCGTCTCGGGACGGAGCACGCCGTCAAGGTCGAGCAAGGTGCCGTCGATGTCGAGGGCCAGGATCTTGTATTTGATCCGGCGGGCGGTCGGCGCGGGCGGCACGCAAAAGACTCCAGGGAGGGAGGACGTTTCCGGAACAAGCTGCGCCTCGACGACTTTGAGGCGCAATTCTTTGGTCAATGTCCCGCGTAGGCCCCGACGGCCCGGCGACCTCGGACGCTCTCGGGAAAGAGTGATTCCTGATCAAGCGTGCCGTCACTTGAGAACGGAATTGGCTGATACTCGGTTTCGCGGGTCAGGTACGGATGGGCCTGGACTTCCTTTTCCAAAGTGGGGGAGACCCAGAGCGTGTTGACCTCCAAGGTGTTGGGAATCACGACCATTCGGGCCTCCGACGGATCGATGCGCCAGCAGGTTTCCAGACAGACGCGGAAAACATCGCGGTCGGTCGGCAAGGTGATCGGAATCCGGGCGCGTTCCAGGAAGCACGAGGTCAAGACGTTGATCCGGAACGGCTCGGGGTCCATCTTGGCGATCAGGGTTTCGGTCGTCAAGTCGGCGAAGCCGATGCCGACGATGTTGCCGTGGCTCTCCTCAGAGACGTCGAGCACGGCCAGGCGCGTCACCAACGGCTTGAGAAAGTCGGGTTGTGTCTCGACCATCAACCGTCCGATGACGTTCGGGTCCATCCCCGCCCCCGAGTAGTTCTTGCCGATCTCGCCGACGACCAGAACATCGACCTGATCGAACGGGATCCGGCCCATCAACTGGCGGGCCTTGACCAGCAAGCCGGGCTCGACCTCGAAAATCGTGTCGGGATCCACCGCGACGATCTCCGCAGGCAAGTCCTCAACGTTCTCCAGGATCGCCAGGCCGAGTGCGAACTTGGTCCGTTCCACCAGGATTTTACTGACGGCCGGAAGCACCTCTATCATCCCTCGCAGGCCGAGTTTGTGAATCTGTTCGGCCCCGGCCCGCTTGCCCAGTCCGATCACCAGCATCTTGAGAATGCCGGATTCCATGGGCGCGTAAAAGTCGGTGTGCGGCTTGACCCGGTTGATCAGGACGATACCGTCAGCTCCTTGGGCGTTCTTGTCGAAGTAGATCGGCAAGCCGATCGGGCTGGTTCCGACGACCAGGGTGTCCATGTCGGTACGGACATCGACCCCCAGGGACTCAGGCGTGATCCCGTAACCGGCCAGTAATTCGCGCTGGCCGTCGGCCGTCGCGCCGCCGTGACTGCCCATCGCGGCGACGATGAACGGACGGTAGCCCATTTCCTTGAGGGTCTCGATCGTCGCCTTGACGATCGGGAAGATCGCGGTGATTCCTCGACTGCCGACCCCGACGGCGATCGTGCCGCCGGTCGGTACGCGGTCACGGAGCCTGCTGTCGAGGATCAGGCGGCAGACTGTCCCCGGAATGTCGGTCACTCGGGGTTGAGGAATCGACTGCTGGATGCGCGCGAGCGGGGGAAAGTTCATCCGATCAGATCCTTTATCTTGAAACGCCGAAAATGGGCCCGTAACCGCCCCGCGAGAAAGTCGGGTTTGGTTGAGGAAACGACAACGTCGCCAGACCTTCGTGGGCTCGGTCATCGCCCAACGTCCATCTTATCCTCAAGGCGACTTTGAGGTTCACGGAATTGTTGGTGAAATTGCCGGGATCGTCCAGAAGGTTCACCAACGGAGAACACGAGCGGTCTCC
>JBDTIR010000709.1:0-4479 GCA_039936275.1 Isosphaeraceae bacterium
CAGTTAACGGGAACCTCGGCGCGATAGGCGAGCCTTCTGGAATCTCGATAGGCGGCCGGATCGGGCGTCCCCTCGGGAATGGGCAAGTCGGCAATCGGCCGCCCTTTGCCGATCCGAGCCGCTCCCGCCGGGTCGGTCCAGGGGAACTCGGGATCGTACCAGGTGTCAAAGAGCTTCAAAAAGATCCACTGAGTCCACTTGTAGTAGCGCGGGTCGGTGGTATCAACCTCGCGGTCCCAGTCATAGGAGAAGCCCAAGGCCTTGATCTGACGGCGGAAGGTCTCGATGTTCTTCTGGGTGGTGACGCGCGGATGCGTGTTCGTCTTGACGGCGTACTGTTCGGCGGGGAGACCGAAGGCGTCCCAACCGATCGGGTGCAAGACGTTAAACCCGCGCATTCGTTTGTATCGGCAGAGGATGTCGGTGGCGGTGTATCCTTCGGGGTGGCCGACGTGCAGGCCGGCACCGCTGGGATAGGGGAACATATCGAGAATGTAGAGCTTGGGCTGTCCTGGAACCAGGGGCAGGGTCCTGAAGGTCTTGTCACGGTCCCAGGCAGCTTGCCACTTCGGCTCGATCTTCTGCGAGTGATACGACGGCATGGGCAAGCAGGCTCCGCGCCCGAGCAAGCGGGTCGGTTGGTTGATTGGTTGGGAGTCGGTTCGATTCAGATTCAAGAGACGGTGGGCCCGGTCTCTCGACAAAAAATGGCCGCCGAAGGTTCGAGGGCCCCGTCTTTGCGTCGTTCGGACTCCCAAAAGGATACCGACCCAAGACCCGGAATGCCAAGCAAAGGGTTGAGAAACCCGGGAGGATTGCAAAGTCTGAATGTAGGGCGGCTGTCCCGGCCGCTTTGGGTTTTGACATCGCGGTCAGGACGAGTGTCCTACATTCAGGAAGCGGACCGGGACGACTGCCTACATTCAGGAATTTGAAACAACTCGACGCGCGGCGGTACATCGAGTGGATCGGCACAGGCGGCGCCTGTCTCCAAGTCGCCCCGAACTCGCCGTTTTGGTTGCCGAAGTCTGGCCGCTTCGGCTACAATTCGGTTCACGTCAGGTTCCGCGTCCTTTTTTGGGTTTGGGAGAGATGGCTCGATGTCTGGCGACCTTTCGCTTCAAACTCCCTTGCACGCCTGGCACTCGGCGCACGGCGGCCGGATGGTCGAGTTCGGCGGTTGGTCGATGCCTGTTCAGTACACAAGCATCAACGATGAGCATCAGGCCGTCCGCAACCGCGTCGGCCTGTTTGACATCAGCCATATGGGCCGCCTGGTCTTTGAAGGCCCAGAGGCTGAATCTTGGCTCGAACGGGCCACTACCAACCACGTCGCCAAACTCGCCCCGGGACGAATCCAGTATAGCCTGATGGTGAACGACCAAGGCGGCGCGCTCGACGACGTTCTGGTCTACCGGATGCTTGACAAGGGCCTGCGGATGGTCTGCAACGCCTCGAACCGAGGCAAGGTCACCGACCAGTTGAACGCGATCGCTACGGCCATGAACCTGGACCCCTTGACCAGGGCGGGGGACCATACCAAGACCACCGCCATGATTGCCGTGCAAGGTCCGAAGTCCGAGGCGACCCTTCAGCGCATCCTGGGCACCCCTTTGGGGCCGATCGGCTCGTATCAACTCTGCGAAGGTCCGATCATCGCGGGCCCCGCCAACGGGGCGCATGCCGTAGTCAGCCGCACCGGCTACACTGGCGAGGACGGTTTCGAGCTGATCGTGCCGAGTCCCTTGGCCCTGCCTGTCTGGGAGACCTTGCTGGATGCCGGCCGCGAGTTCGACATCCTCCCTTGCGGACTTGGGGCGCGCGACACCCTCCGATTCGAGGCCGCGATGCCGCTCTACGGCCATGAACTCGATGAGTCGATCAACCCCTACGCCGCCGGCCTGGGCTGGGTGGTGAAGCTGAACAAAGGAGACTTTGTCGGCCGCGAGGCCCTCCGACGGTTCAAGACCAACCCCGAGCGGACCCGGATCGGTCTGGCCCTGGAAGGGAAGCGAATCGCCCGCCAGGGTTGCCCGGTGCGGTTCGACGGCGCCGAGGTTGGCGTCGTGACCTCGGGGACCTTTTCGCCCACGCTCGGCCGCAGCCTGGCGATGGCTCTGGTCAAGCCGGTCGTCGCGACTTTAGGGGCCCGCCTGGCGATCGACGTCCGAGGCCGCGACGAGCCTGCGGAGGTCGTCCCTTTGCCATTCTACCGCCGTCCTTGAAGTTTATTCCCGACCTTTTTTGATTTTTCCATCCTGGAAGGACACGCGATATGGATCCGAAGACCCTGAAGTACACAGCTTCGCACGAGTGGGTCAAGCGTGACGGCGACATAGCGACCGTTGGCGTCTCCCGGTTCGCCGTCGATCAACTGACCGACCTGATTCTGATCGACCTGACCAAGTCCAAGGTCGGTTCCACGCTCGAAGCCGGCTCCAGCTTCGGCGAGATCGAAAGCGTCAAGGCCGTCAGCGACCTGTACGCCCCGGTCAGTGGCGAGGTCGTTGAGGTTAACCCGGCCGTCGCCGAGAACGTCCAGCTTCTGGCCGAAGACCCCTATGAGAAAGGGTGGCTGGTCAAGCTCCGCCTGACTGACCCGGCGCAGGTTGACGCTTTATTGAGTTTTGATGATTATCAAAAGCAGGTGATGGACTCCCCACACTGATCTCGACGATTCACTTCACAGTAATACCCGTCCATTCCCGGTCCCGAGTTCTTGCGTGAGTTCGAGAGAACCACAGGTCATTCACCAGATACAAATGGCATACATCCTCAATACGCCCGACGACGTGCAAGTCATGCTCGCGGCGATCGGCCTGGAAACGCTCGATCAACTCTTCGACATGATCCCGCCGGAATACCGGCTTGACCGCCCGCTCGACGTCCCTCGCGCTTTGTCTGAACTGGAACTAACGACGCATCTGAAGAACCTGGCCGCGAAGAACCAAGGGAGCGACATCCGCCCTTGTTTTCTGGGCGGAGGCAGCTACGACCACTTCATCCCCGCCGTGGTCGATCACCTGGCCGGTCGTGGCGAGTTCTACACCGCCTATACCCCGTATCAGGCCGAGGCCAGCCAGGGGACCTTACAGGCGACGTTTGAATATCAAACGATGATCACACAGTTGACCGGCATGGACCTGTCCAATGCCAGTCTCTACGACGGCGGCTCGGCCGTGGCCGAGGCGGCCTTGATGTCCCTGTCGGTCACGGGCCGATCAGGCCGGATCGTCGTCGCGGGTTCAGTCCACCCTGAGTTTCGGCAGATCCTCAAAACGTACCTGGCGCATCTCGGTCCCGAAATCGTCGAGGTCCCCGCCCCTGCCGGTCGGGTTGACTTCAAGACGCTGGACGCCGCGATCAATGACGAGACCTCGGCGGTCATCCTCCAGTATCCGAACGTCTTCGGGCAACTGGAAGAGGTTGAGCCGTTGGTCGACGCCGCCCATCGCAAGGGGGCGCTCGCCATCGTCAGTGTTGATCCGATCAGCCTCGGCTTGCTCCTTCGCCCCGACTCTTATGGCGCGGACATCGTGGTGGCCGAAGGGCAGGGCCTGGGCAACCCCCTGGCTTACGGCGGTCCGTACCTGGGCATCCTGGCTTTCCGAGAGTCGTTCGTACGCAAGATCCCCGGGCGGATTGTGGGCCAGACGGTGGACCGCCACGGCAAGCGTTGCTGGGTTTTGACGCTCCAGACTCGCGAGCAGCACATCCGCCGCGAGAAGGCGACGTCGAACATCTGCACGAACCAGGGGTTGCTTGCCCTCCGCGCCAGCATCTACCTCGCCGCCCTCGGCCCCCACGGCTTACGCCAGGTTGCCGAGCTTTCGACCCGCAAGGCCCACTACGCTGCTGATCGGCTGGCGGCAGTGCCCGGGCTCTCGCTCGCGTTTGACGGGCCGTTTTTCAAGGAATTCGTGGTTCGCGCCAAGGCCGACCCGACCCGCCTTCTGGCCGAAGTCGACCGTCTTGGTTATCACGGTGGGATTGCATTGGGCCGTTGGTATCCGGATTTGAAGGATTGCATTCTCGTGGCCGTGACCGAGACGCGGACGAAAGAAGAGATCGACGGCCTGGCGGATGCGTATGGGAAGGCGTTGAGGGGTGTTTCCTGAATGTCGGCTTCGTAAGGGCTTAGACCTCCGATGCGTCAGATACCGGATTATGCGTTATGGCTCGGGCATGTCGGCGACGTCCGCGATCTGAACGGGGTATACGCGGCGGGAATCCTCGCTTTGGTCGATCTCGCGGTCGAGGAACCACCGGCTTTTTTGACTCGCGAACTAGTTTACTGCCGGTTTCCGTTGCTTGATGGGTCGGGCAATCCGGGTTGGTTGTTGCGGGCGGCGATCGAGACGGTGGCGTGTCTGTTGCGCTGCAATACACCCACGTTAATCTACTGCGGAGCGGGCATGAGTCGCTCACCGGCCATCGCAGGGGCAGCCGTCGGGTTGGTTCGAGGTTGTTCGTTCAAGG